>NZ_PCZU01000190.1:35640-58269 GCF_002887785.1 Rhodococcus sp. ENV425 | reverse complement strand
ATCAGCGGCGCTTCCTCGACCTGTTCGAGAAGGATCTCGCTCCCCGCCTGCGGGCGCTGGCCTGAGGAAGGAAAGTCCGAATGAACATGGCCACAACTACACTCACCGGCACGGCGCCGTGGCGGGCGCTGGCCGCCCATCGTGGCGAGCTCGAGGCGGTGGATCTGCGGGGGTTGTTCGCGGCGGATCCGGGGCGGGCGCAGCGGTTCTCGCTGAGCGTCGGGGAGTGGTACATCGACTACAGCAAGCATCGGATCACCGACACCACGGTGGGGTTGCTGCTCGAGCTGGCCCGGGCGTGTGGGCTCGAGGCCCGCCGCGATGCGATGTTCGCCGGGGACCGGATCAACACCACCGAGGACCGGGCGGTGCTGCACACCGCGCTGCGGTTGCCGCGGTCGGCGACGCTGACCGTGGACGGCACCGACGTGGTCGCCGAGGTGCACACGGTGCTCGACGCGATGGCCGGCTTCGCCGAGAAGGTCCGCTCGGGCACCTGGCGCGGCGCCACCGGCGAGCCGATCGCCACGGTGGTGAACCTCGGGATCGGCGGCTCGGATCTGGGCCCGGCGATGGTGGCGCGGGCGTTGCGGCACTACGCCGACGGCCCGGCGGTGCGGTTCGTCGCCAACATCGACCCGGCGGATCTGACCGCGCAGCTGACCGGCCTGGACCCGGCCACCACGCTGTTCGTGGTGGCGTCGAAGACGTTCACCACCGTCGAAACGCTCACCAACGCCACCGCCGCGCGGCGCTGGCTGGTCGCCGCGCTCGGTGAGGACGCCGTCGCGGCGCATTTCGTGGCGGTGTCCACCAACGCGAGCAAGGTCGCCGAGTTCGGCATCGACCCGGCGAACATGTTCGGGTTCTGGGACTGGGTGGGCGGGCGGTACTCGGTGGGCTCGGCGATCGGGCTGGCGGTGATGTGCGCGATCGGCCCGGTGCGCTTCGCCGAGTTCCTCGCCGGGATGCACACCGTGGACGAGCACTTCGCCACCGCCCCGCTGGAGGCGAACGCGCCGGTGCTGCTCGGGCTGCTGGGGGTGTGGTACGCGTCGGTGCTGGGGGCGCAGTCGCGGGCGGTGCTGCCCTACAGTCAGGACCTGGCCCGGCTGCCGGCGTATCTGCAGCAGCTGACCATGGAGTCGAACGGCAAGAGCGTGCGGCGGGACGGCACCGCGGTGGACCACGACACCGGGGAGATCTTCTGGGGGGAGCCGGGCACCAACGGGCAGCACGCGTTCTACCAGTTGCTGCACCAGGGCACCCGGCTTGTCCCGGCGGATTTCGTCGGGTTCGCCGCCGCGTGCGAGGACCTGCCCACCCGGGACGGGACCGGCAGCATGCACCAGATCCTGCTGGCGAACATGCTCGCCCAGGCCAAGGTGCTCGCGTTCGGGCGCACCGCGGCCGAGGTCGCCGCCGACGGCACCGGCCCGGGGTTGGTGGCGCACAAGGTGATGCCCGGCAACCGGCCCTCGACCACCCTGCTCGCCCCGGCGTTGACCCCGGCGACGCTGGGGCAGTTGATCGCGTTGTACGAGCATCAGACCTTCGTCCAGGGCGTGATCTGGGGCATCGACTCGTTCGACCAGTGGGGCGTCGAACTCGGCAAGACCCAGGCCCTGGCCCTGGCACCGGCCCTGACCGGCGCGGCGGACCCGGACACCGGCGACACCTCCACCGACACCCTCGTCCGCACCATCCGGCGCCTCCGCCGCACGTGAGTCCCTCGGGCGGCCCCCACCGCCTCGAGGACGCACCGGCGAAGCCGCCCAGAGAAGGGAGAATCATGCCCGCGCCCAAGCTGTTGACCTTGCCCCCGGCGATCACGGAGTCCTGGGACTGGCAGCTGCACGCCGCCTGCCGGGACGCCGATGCCGCGACGTTCTTCCATCCGGACAACGAACGGGGTGAGGCGCGCACCGACCGGGTTCGTGCCGCGAAGCGGATCTGCCAATCCTGTCCTGTGCGGACGCAGTGTCTCCGGCACGCGCTCGAGGCCGGGGAACGGCACGGAATCTGGGGCGGGTTCTCGGAGGAAGAACGCAGAGTCCTGGTGCGGCCGTCGAACAGGGCACCCCATAGCCTGGAGCCGTGTCCGGTAGCCGTCTCCCCGAGATCCGCACGGGTGTCCGCGACTCCTGGGCGGTCGGTCTCGGCCTGATCCCGCTCGGCCTCGCGTTCGGGGTCGTGCTCACGCAGGCGGGCTTCGACTGGTGGTGGGCGCCCGTCTTCTCGACGGTGATCTACGCGGGCTCGATGGAGTTCCTCGCCGTCGGCCTGATCGGTGCGGTGACGCCGGTGGCGTCGATCGCCGCGGCGACCCTGCTCGTGAACTTCCGGCACGTGTTCTACGGGCTGTCGTTCCCCCTGGAGAAGATCCGCAGCCGGCTCGGCCGGGCGTACGGTGTCTACGCCCTCACGGACGAGACCTATGCCATCGTCGCCACCAAGCACCGCGACGAGCTGACCGGCCCGCGGATGCTGACGGTCGCGGCGACCTGCCAGCTGCTGTGGGTCGCCTCCGGGACCGTCGGCGCCCTGATCGGCGCGGCGCTGCCGGCGGGGCTGTCGGGCCTGGAATTCGCCCTCACCGCGTTGTTCGCCGTGCTCGCGCTCGACGCCTTCCGCCTCGGGCGGGACCTGCCGGCCTCGGCTCTCGCGGTGGTGTGCGGCCTCGTCGGGGCGGCCGTGTCGAAGGACGGCATGCTGGTGATCTCGCTGGGACTGTTCGTCGCGTGCCTGCTGGTGCGGTTCGTCTACCGCAACAAGGTGGCCCGTGCCTGAGCCGGTACCGGGCGCCGGCTACGTCGTCGCTGCCCTGATCGTGATGTTCCTCGTCACCGTGGGCCTGCGGGCGGCGCCGTTCGCCGCGCTCGCCCGGCTGCGGGAGTCGGACGTGGTGGGGTACCTCGGCGCCGCGATGCCGGCCGGCGTGATGGTCATCCTGGTGATGTACACCCTGCGCGACGTCGGGCCGGCGACGTGGCTACCGGCGGTGCTGGGCCTGGCGGGAACCGTCGCGGTGCACCTGTGGCGGCGCAGCGCGGCGCTGAGCACCGTGGCCGGAACCGCGATCTACGTCCTGGCCGGGGCGTTCTGGAGCTGAGCGGTGCGAGCGCCGACCGGCGCCGGGACCACGCCGGGGCGGCGGGAACGTGCCGCGACGACCGCGGCGACGAGCACCGCGAGACCGGTGACGCACTGCGCGTTGCCGAGGGTCTGCTGGATGGCCGACTCGACCCAGCCGTGCGTCGAGGTGTCCTCGAGCAGGTAGTTGGGTCCGACGAGGAAGACCAGCGTGGCCGGCAGCAGCACGGGCCACCACGAGCGGTACCGGGGAGCCAGCGCGACCGCGACGAGCAGCACGCTGTATGCCCAGTGGTGCGTGACCGCGATGGGCGCCGCGAGCAGGGTCGCCAGCGCGATCACCCCGAGGGCGACGACGTGCTCGCCGGCCCGGGTGAAGCGGTGGGCGGCCCAGAGCGCCGCTCCGACGACGAGCGCGACGCCCGCGAGCCACGCCGCGGTGTACGCGTGGCCCTCGAGGCCGAGCCGGGCGAGCAGGCCGCTGAGCGCCTGATTGCGGAAGAAGTCCTGGTCGCCGGCCCGGTCGGTGGCCCAGGCTTCGGTGGTCCAGAAGTACACGGAGGATTCCGGGCGCAGCCAGTACGCGAAGCCTGCGACGGCGAGGAACGCACCGAAGGCGCGCACCGCGGACGGCATGTCCCGACGGAGCAGGAACAGCACACCGAACGCGGCGGGGGTCACCTTGATCGCGGCGGCGAGCGCGATCCCGACGCCGCGGAACCGCTGCGGGATCACACCGAGGACGTCGGCGACGACCAGGGCCATGAGGATGATGTTGATCTGCCCGAACAGGAAGTTGGACCGGATGGGTTCGAGCCAGAGCGCCACGCCCAGCGCGGCGGTCGCGACCACGTTCGCGCGACGGACGTCCATGCGGTCGAGCGAGACCTTCAGCACCCACCACACCAGGCCGATCAATCCCGCGGTCCACAGCACCTGCATCAACGTCGCGTTGAGCAGGGGGAGCGGGGCGAAGAGGAACGCCGCGAACGGCGGATAGATGAACCGGAATCCCGAGTTGGTGTGGAAGCCCTCGGTGTAGAGGGGGGTGTGGTGCAGGAATGCCCACCCCGCGTCGCGGAAGACGGACAGGTCCATGAGGTATCCGGTGACGGCGTTCTCGAGGTGGACACCGACCACGATCGCCGAGGCCATCAGCCCCACCCCCACGAGCAGGGAGTACCCGGGCCGGGCACGGACTTCGGACAGCAGCACGGACGATCACCTCCGCTTGTCGGGACAGGAACCTCCCGGATACGTTACACAATCGTTGCCTTCGGGGCCGGATGCGCGGGTTGCCCGGTCCCCCACCGCGTTTCCGGCCGGTTTGTCCGGTTCGGGCGATTCCGTGCGACGGCCTGCCTCGCACAGTCGAGACGAAATCGCGATCTCTACGACGTCTCCTAGATATGGACAGAAATTCCTGTCGAGCGGGGCCTTGCGATACTGGGCGCATGCCGCGCCGCGTGCCCGAGGAGCTTCTGCCGCACCTGCGCCGCGCCCGCGATCTCGCGGACCGGGAATACGCGCAACCTCTCGACCTCGCCGGGCTCGCCGCCGCCGCGGGGGTCTCGAAGTATCACTTCCTGCGCTGCTTCACCGCCGTGTACGGCAGGACGCCCGGGGTTCACCTCACCGAACGACGCATCGAGCGGGCGCAGGACCTGCTGCGCGCGACGAACCTGACCGTGACGGAGATCTGTCATCTCGTCGGGTACAGCAGCCTCGGGTCGTTCGGCACCCGGTTCCGTCAGCTGGTCGGCGTCACTCCCACCGAGTATCAGGCCACGTTCGCCGAGTCCGGTGCGCCCCGCATCCCGGGCTGCTGGGTGTTCATGCACGGTCTGAGCGACCGCCGTCGAACTGCGCAATTTGGGAGAAGCCCGCACCGTTCCCGTCGATCTACGGTCGAGGCGTGCCGCACCATCGACCCGGAGGACACGCTGTGATCACCAACATCTCCCTGTTCACCCTCTATGTCACCGATCAGGACGAGGCGAAGAAGTTCTATGTCGACACGCTGGGGTTCGTGGAGACCGCGGACGTGGCGATGGGTGAGGGCTTCCGCTGGGTGACCGTCGCGCACCCGGACCACCCGGAACTCGAGGTGACGCTGATGGTGCCCGGCCCACCCCTGGGCCCGGACATGGCCGCGGCGGTGCGCCGCGCGCTGGCCGACGGCACCATGGGCGGTTTCGGGCTCCGCACCACGGACTGCCGCAAGACGTACGAGGAACTCACGGCCAAGGGGGTCGAGTTCACCCAGCCGCCGTCCGAGCGTCCCTACGGTGTCGAGGCCGTGTTCCGGGACAACTCGGGAAACTGGCTCGTGCTGGTGGAGCCCCGCGAGTACACGCCCGACGAGTTCCGTTGATTCGGAACTCTACGACTTTCTCGGACTTTTCCGAGAGAGGGATATAAAGGCGCAGATCCACGTCGGGAAGCCGCCCGGACGCGCCGGCGGTACCCTCCTGTGCGGCGCCGGGCCGTCCGGCACGGTGACGCACGGGAGGGAACCCATGACACGGCAGGTGCCGGTGATCGCGCTGCTCGCTGCGGTGCTGGCGGCGACGCCGGCGCATGCCGCACCCGCCGAGCCCGCGACGGACGGGGTGCCCGGCAGCGGCCCGTGTGCGAGCGACACGTGGCAGCACGAGTCGCTGATCCCGAAGGACCTCGACATCCCGGTGCCGTACCCGGTGATCACCACCGTGCCGTACCCGGCGCCGGAACCGGAGACCGTGCGGATCGATCCGCCTCCGCTGCCGGTCGACCCGTGCGCCGATCCGTGCCCGGACCTGACCGACGAGCCGGTCACCCCGGATCCGGTCTTTCCCCGGATCGCCCTGAAGCCCAGTCCCTTCCACCTCGGCATCCCGGTGCCCGGCGAGGGGGCCGAGCCGCTGCCGCCGCTTCCGGCGCCCGAGACCCCGCCGATCGAGCCCGCCCCGCAGGCGCCCGCGCTCCCGGCTCCGCGGGTCGTCGAGGTCTCCACCGTCGCCAAGCAGACGGGCGCCGGATCGGTCACCCGGACCGACAAGCGCTGGCAGGTGTACGGCACCGATCTGGGCATCATGTGGGAGTCGGAGCCCGGCCGGATCGCCGTCGCGTTCGGTGACACCGTCGGCAGGGGCTTCCATCCGCCGGGCGGGCAGGGTGACGACTGGCGCAGCAACGTGCTGGCCTTCTCCACCGACCGTGATCTCGCCGACGGGATGAGCTTCGACTCGATGGTGCAGGACTCGCGGTGCCATGCCGCCGAGATCCTCGGCAGCCGCAAGCTCGACAACGTCGAGATCACCACGATCCCGACGTCGGGATTCGCGGTCGGCGACCGCCAGTACCTGACGTACATGTCCATCCGGACCTGGAACAGCATTCCCGGCACGTGGTGGACCAACCACGGTGGCATCGCGTACTCGGACGACGGTGGTTCCACCTGGACCAAGGATCCGTACGCCAAGTGGGACAACATCTTCGGCGTCACCAACTTCCAGGTGGCCGCGGCGGTGCCGGCACACGGATACGTCTACCTGTTCGGCACCCCCAATACCCGGCTCGGCTCGGTGGCGCTGGCCCGGGTGCCCGAGGACCGGGTGCTCGAGCCGGGCGCCTACCAGTACTGGCGCGACGGGAACTGGACCCCTGCCGGCGGATACACTGCGGCGACGCCGGTCGTGCACGGCCCCGCTGGGGAGTTGTCCGTGCGCTACGACGCCGCCGCGGACCGCTGGCAGATGACGTACCTGGACACCGCCAAGGCCGCGATCGTCGTGCGGGAGGCCGAGTCGCCCCAGGGAGTGTGGTCGGAGAGCACGCGGCTGGTCGGCGTGGAACAACACCCGGAGCTGTACGGCGGGTTCGTCCATCCGTGGTCGACGGACGAGGACCTGTACTTCATGCTCTCGACGTGGTCGGACTACAACACCTTCCTGCTGCGGGCGAGGATCGAGCGCTGAGCCGCGGCCGCCCGCCGACCGGCCGCTGCCCGCCGGTCGGCTGCCCGGCCGCCCGCTGACCGGCCGAATGTCACATGGGTACGGTTCGATCGAACCCATGTGACATTCGGTCACGAGAACTGCTCACGCAATGCCGTTTTCCGGAACTTTCCGGTCGCCGTTCGGGGGATGGCCGGAAGGATCTCGAAACGGTCCGGCATCTGCCATTTGGCGAACTCGGTGGACAGGTGCTCTCTGAGGGCGTCAGGATCGACGGACTTCCCCTCGCGCAGGGCCAGGACCGCCAGCGGTCGCTCGCCCCACTGCGCGTCGGGGACTGCCACCACGGCTGCCTCTGCGACGGCGGGGTGAGCCATCAGGTGGTTTTCGAGATCGACCGAGGAGATCCACTCTCCCCCGGACTTGACCAGGTCTTTGGCCCGGTCGCAGATGCGGATGCACCCGCGATGATCGATACGCACGATGTCTCCGGTGCGGAACCACCCGTCAGGGGTGAAGCTGTCTGCACCCGACCCGTTGTGATAGGCGGCGGCCACCCAGGGACCGCGGACTTCGAGTTCTCCCATGGACTTGTCGTCCCAGTCGATCAGGTCGCCCTCTTCCCGGCGGGCACGGATCTCCACGAACGGCACGGCGATGCCCTGCCGGGATCGGAACTCGTACTGCTCGTCGCGGCTGCCGTCGTCGAGATCGTCGGGCAGTCGGCAGATGCTGCCGAGCGGAGTGGTTTCCGTCATTCCCCATGCCTGGACGACCGTGAGACCGTGGCGGTCGAAGCCTTCGAGCAGGCTGCGCGGGACGGCGGCACCGCCGACGATCAGCCGATCGAGCCGGGTGAGGTCCCACCGATGCGGATCCGCATCCAGCTCCGCGAGCATTCCCATCCACACCGTCGGTACACCTGCCGTTATCGTGACCCGCTCGTCCGCGAGCAGGTCGAGCACGCTGGACGGGTCCAATTGCCGGCCGGGCAGTACAAGTCGTGCGCCGATCAGTGCCGCGGCATACGGCAGGCCCCAGGCGTTGGCGTGGAACATCGGGACGACCGGAAGCAGCGTGTCGCGTGCGGAGACCCCCAACGTGTCGGGAAGCGCCGCGGCCAGGGAGTGCAGGACCAACGCCCGATGGGAGTAGACCACTCCCTTCGGCCGCCCGGTGGTCCCAGACGTGTAACACATTGCGGCAGCTCGATGCTCGTCGACAGAGGGCCACGGCATCGGGGCCGCCGAGTCGACGAGGTCGTGGTAGTTCAGCGTTCCCTCGGGCGCCGGTTCGTCGTGGGCGACGACGATGACATGGTCGAAGGTGTGTCCTTCTCGGATGTTGTCGAATACGTCCAGCAGGGATTCGTCCACCACGAGCACCCGGTCCTGCGCGTCACCGACGATGAAGCTCAGTTCGTCGGGGTGCAGGCGCGGATTGAGGGTATGGACCACCGCGCCCATCGCGGGTACCGCGAGGTACATTTCCATGTGTTCGATTTGGTTCCACATCAGTGTGGCTACCCTGTCGCCGTCGGCAACGCCGAGTTGTGCGAGCGCTGATGCCAGCCGACGGGCACGTGCGCCACATGCTCCCAGAGTGGACCGTACGATGCTGCCGTCCGGACGTCGAGATACCACTTCCTTGTTGCGGTGGAAGTACTCGGCGCGCTCGGCCACCGCCGCGATCGTCAGTTGATAGTCATCCATCATGAGTCCGTTGAGCATGTGGTTCTCCTGGTTCGATGAGTCGAGAAGGGCGGGGCCGGACGCTCCGGGTCGATGGGCGACGATTCTCCTCACGGCGGAGGCGCCGGCCCGGCGTGCCGTCTGCGGCCCGTATCGGCGGAGTGCGCTGCGGTCGGCGGAGTGCGTGCACATCCGAGGGGCGGAACGGCTGCGCGCCCCGTGCGGTCGGCGCGCGATGGCCCGACGTGGAGCATAGGGGGCAGTTGGTCAGTTGTCGAGCCGATTCGATTCGTTGTCAACGCGATTCGACGACGATTCGTGCGAGCCGTGTGTTCGGGTGCGGTCTGCGAGGGACGTCGGCCGGACGGAGGTGTCCGGTCGAAGGGCCTCCACCCGCTGCACTCCCGCCGAATACGTCCGCCGTCCGATGATCAGGAGCACCCCGGCGGCCACGTATGCCAGTGGTGCCCATTGGAGGGAGACGTCGAGGCCGATCCGGTCGGCGGCGAGGCCTACCACGAACGGTCCGAGGGCAAGTCCGAAGACACTGTTGGACATGGTGACGGTGCCGAAGGCGGACGCCCGCAGACTGGGGTGGGTAAGGCTGGCGACCACCGAAGTGATGCCTCCGGAGATGGACGCGGCACACAGTGCACCGCCGGCGAGCAGCGCCAGTTGCGGCGGTCCCGGCTCGAGGCCGAAGCCGACGATCAACAGCAGTGCTGCAACTGCACACAAGGCGAGTGCCACGCTCCACCGCCGGTCCGGGGTGTTGCGGCAGATCCGATCGGTGGCGATCCCGCCGACCAGCATTCCGAGGCCGATCGCCAGGAAATACACTGCGGCAACCGCTCCGGCCCGGTCGGGCGCGAGAGAGTAGTAGCGGTTGAAGAAGCTCGGCAACCATGCCGTCAGCGCGCCGACGGTGAACATCTGCAGACCCGCGGTGGCGTATGCGCACACCACCGAGACGCTCGAGAACAGGCTCGACAGCGGCGCACGGTATCCGTCCGTGCCGGACTCTGCGGGCGGGGCTTCTGCCTCCGGACTCTGCTGCTGCACTATTCGGCGGTCGGTGACCACGAGGCTGAACAATCCGGCCAGGACGAACCCGATGACGGCCATGACGCCGAACGACCACCGCCAGCCCAGAGAGGTGGCGACGGTGCCGCCGAGGGCGACACCGATCACCGAGCCCATTGCTCCTGCTGCATAGAAGGCGCCGCTGAGGGAGGCACGCAGGCGTGCAGCGAAGACGCTGAAGATCACTGCGATCCCTGCGCTACCGAATGCCGCCTCTCCCACACCGACCAGGAATCGGGCCGCCAGCATCTGTTCGTAGCCGGCGGCGACCGCGCACAGCAGCGTGGCCACACTCCAGATGGTCGCCATCAGGACGATGCTCTTCACGCGACCCCACCGGTCGGCCAGGATCGACAAGGGTAATGCCAGCAGACCGACCATGAGCGCGACGACGCTGTGGAAGGAGGCCAGTTCGGCGTCGGACAGATCCCATTCCTGCTTCAGGAAGGGATAGATCGAACTGAGTACCTGCCGGGACATGTAGTCCGACAGCATCAGTCCGAGGATGAGCGCCAGCACGACCCAGGGGTAGATCCTGGATCGAGGCGTCGGTGGGGGCGATGTGGCAGACGCGCATTCGATCTCCGGCGTGGCCTTTGTTTCCATGGACGCTCCTCAGACGGTCGGTTCAGCTCACCTCTCGGCGCCCGCGATCGGTGCGATCCGATGTTGCGCGTCCGAGCCGTATGCCGGCGCGGTCCTCCGCGGTCCTCCGCGGTCCTCCGCGGCACTCTCGCACTCGGGCGTTGTGGCGGCGGGGCGATCCGGGATCGAGGTGCGTGCGGGCGACCACTTCGAGGTGGCGGACATCACAGTAGCCCGGGTCGGTGCCCGAGTGCTTGACCTGACGTGGCACCCGAGTTGACATTCTGTCCCGAGTGGAGTGCGCAAAGATGCTCCATCGCCGCCGAGTCCGTACGCCTGCCGACCCGTGGTCGATGTCTCCTCGGGTCCGGGTCGCAGTGTCGTCGACGGGGTAGCGTCCGACGTCAGTGCGTGGACTGTTCCGCGCCGGTCGACGGGTCGGGGCGGGAGACGTCCCCGGTTCTGTGGGTGGCGCGCCACGACGTGGGGCTGGCGCCGAATTCGCCGCGAAACCACCGTGAGAACGCGGAGGGTTCGGAGAACCCGAGCAGTTCCGCGACTTGGCCGAGCGGTCGGCGCTGGTGTCCGACGTACTGGCGCGCCAGATCCAGGCGGGTGGAGTTGAGGAGGGCGGAGAAGGTCGTGTCGGCACGCACCAGGCGGCGGTGCACCGTCTTGCGGTCCACGCCCAGTGTTCGGGCGACCTGCTGCAGCGAGCACCGGCCGGTAGGGAGCAGGGCCTCGACCAGTTCGCGGATCCGGTCGAGGTCGTCTCCGGGTCGGCCGGCGGCGATTCCTTCCACGTACTGTCTGGCCAGGGGACGCAGCAGCGGGTCGGCCAGGCTGTTGGGGGCCTCGAGGTCATCGGCGAACATCACGAGTCCGTCGAATTCTGCGCCGAAGCGGATCTCGGATTCGAGGACGCGATGGTGAACGGTGAGGTCGGCCGGGGGGTCGTGCCGGAAACACACGGTGACAGGCTTCCACACACCCCCGACCAAGGCGCGGACGACGCGAACGGTGGTGCCGACGACCTGCTCGACGAGCTGGCGTGACTTGACGGTCGCCGCCAGGTCCAGCTCGATCTTGACGGTGGCCAGACCATCGGTTTCGGAGATCCGAATATGGAACGCCTCGCTGTGCAGATGCTCGTAACGGCTGATCAACTGCAGCGCGCTACGCACATCCGGCTCCTCCCGGGCTCCGAGTCCGATCGCGCCGAGGACGGACAAGCGCCGGGTCTGCGCGAGCTGAAGGCCGAAGGCTGCCGAGCCGGTCGCGTCTGCGGACACTTCGAGCAGTTCGGCGACCGCGTGCACGGCGATCCATTGACCGGGTACGGCCAGGTCGGCTGTGCTCAGGCCGACCGACCTCAGCAGTGGGAGCGGGTCCACGCCGACGGAGCGCATGAAGTCCAGGTAGGCGCTCAAGGTGGTGTTGCGGACCAGGGGGTTCATGCGACTCCTTACGTGCCCCGTAATGTCAATAATTCTGCCACGCAGAGTCAAGAAATATTGCGTGTGCGGGTCTACGCTCTGGTTACCGAAATCACACGGTGTCGGATCGGGAAGCACGCGTCACGGACAGAGGTGGCGCCGTCGTCCGGACGGAGAAGCTCCGGCCGGGAGCACCTCGGGGCGACGGCCATCGGCCCCGACCCGACGTTCGCAGGTCCGGCATGTGCGGCTGCACCCGATGCCCGCCCCACCCTCATGTCCTGATCAACCAGGCCAGATCCCAACCAGGGAGGATTCAGATGAAGAACATGCTCCACGCCGAAGAACAGGCCCCCGTCGACGCGGATCACGCGCCGCCACTGATCAAGGCGAAGCCGCTCTCGAGGTATATCGGTACCGAACTGTTCGATGTGACTCTCGGTGAGATCGCCCGCGACGATGCGCTGTTCGCCGAAACGAAGGCTCTTCTGCTCGAGCGCAAGGTACTGTTCCTGCGGGATCAGGACATCACGCGCGCCGAGCACGTCGCCTTCGCCGAGCGATTCGGTCCCCTCGAGGAGCCCCACCCCAACGCGCCCAACGATTCCGGACTGGTGCTGCTGTACAAGGACGCGGACAGCACGCCCGAGCATTACGAGAACGTCTTCCACTCCGACACCATCTGGCGGGAGCGTCCAGCCATGGGCGCTGTCCTGCGGTGCGTGGAGACACCGGAGGTGGGCGGGGACACGATCTGGGTGAACATGGTGCAGGCGTACCGGGATCTCCCGGAGCACGTCAAGCAACAGATCGACGGACTTCGCGCTCGCAGTAGCTTCGAAACCCTTTTCGGCGCAGCCAAGCCCATGGAACTGCGCCACCAACTGAAAGAGCGTTTCCCCGATCCCGAGCACCCGGTGGTGCGTACGCATCCCGAGACCGGCGAGAAGATCCTCTACGTCAACGGCGTGACCACTCACTTCGTGAACTTCCATACCCCGCAGAACGTGCGCTTCGGGACGGATTTCGCGCCCGGCTCCGGCAACCTGCTCAACTACCTGATCAGCCGCGCCGCGATCCCGGAGTACCAGGTTCGCTGGCGATGGACCAAGAACAGCGTCGCGATCTGGGACAACCGCAGCACCCAGCACTACGCAGTGCAGGACTACTGGCCGGCCGTCCGGAAGATGGAACGCGCCACCATCATCGGAGACCAGCCCTTCTGACGGCGACGGCCCGGACCACCCACAGCACCCCCTGAAGGAGATTCTCATGCAGACCGCTCAACAACTCGACGTCAACTACATCAAGGGCGACGACAATCCGTGGATCCCGTTCACTCCACTCACCGACCAGGTGTTCCTCAAGTACTGGAAGGTCGACCCCGTACGGGCCGAGATCGTCGTTTCGATGAAAATCCCGGCGGGGCTCGAGCTGCCGCCCCATTACCACACCGGCATCGTGGTCGGGCACACCGTCAAGGGCGCCTGGCGC
Organism: Rhodococcus sp. ENV425; assembly: GCF_002887785.1. Lineage (NCBI taxonomy): Bacteria > Bacillati > Actinomycetota > Actinomycetes > Mycobacteriales > Nocardiaceae > Rhodococcus > Rhodococcus sp. ENV425. Next base: position 44,949 of record NZ_PCZU01000190.1, on the reverse strand, counting down.
TACAAGGAGAACAACTGGATCTCCCGGAGCGGCGACACCGTCTACGAGGTCGCCGGCTCCTCTCACACCCCCGAAAGCCTCGAAGACACCGAGGTCTTCTTCTATCTCGTCGGTGAACTGCTGTTCCTCGACCAGGACAACAAGATCCTGTGGCAGGAGACTCACAAGACCCACATCGAACGCTACAACACCTACTGCGCCGAGCACGGCATCGCGGCGCGCGACCTGAGCAGCTGGCAGGACTGACCACCGCAGATCGACACCACTCGAATCCGGTTGCGGCCGTCGGGCCGACAAACGGCCGCAACCGGATTCGACTACCCGACTCCCTGGTTCCGGCGATGGTCATCGAAGTTGCACGGCGGGTCCTTTCCGGCGGGAAGAGCGCCGCAGTCGGGCGGAGGAGTCGTCGGAACGATTTCCCGTCAACGCGTATCCATGACGTTTCACGCGATGTCCACGCAGTCGACGTCATGACACCCCGCACAGCAACCGAACTCACGCCCGGCCGTCGGCGGTCACACCGCCGGGATCCGGCGCGGAGGAAGCGCGCGCGGAATTCCATGTAAGACGCACTCCGCGAGTGGGATTCGGAGCGGTATCGACGGATCACAAGAGATCTCCTGCACATCCCCGACGCGATCTACCGGAGCCGACCGTGAACACCACCAGCACCACCACCATCACCCCGCCTACCGTGGTACTCGTCCCCGGTTTCGTCCCCCTCACCGCCGACCACTGGCAGTGCCTGCTCGCCGAGAAATGGGAGAAGGCGCGCATTGTCGCGCCGCCCGGCTGTGCCCCGCTCAGCCGAACCGCGTGGGTTGAGGCGCTCGAGGCGGTCCTCGCCGGCATCGCGGGCCCGGTTGTCCTCGTCGCCCATGGTGCCGGCGTGCTCACCACTGTCCACTGGGCTCGGCAACCCAACCGCCCCGTCGACGGAGCGCTGCTGGTGGCTCCACCGGACTTCGAACTACCGCTGCCCGATGGATACCCCTCCACCGAGGATCTCGACCGCTACGGCTGGAATCCATTGCCCCGAAGGCGACTGCCGTTCCGCAGCATCGTTGCCGCCAGCAGAAACGACGCCCTGGCCTGCTTCCGCCGCGTGGCCGGCATGGCCGAACACTGGGGTAGCCGTCTGATCGATGCGGGAGATGCCGGGCATTTGGATCCTACTGCTGGATACGGCAATTGGGATCAGGCGCACGAACTGGTCCGCGATCTCGGGCGAGTGCGCATACCGGAGGGCGTGCCCGGTGCACCCATCCTTGCAATGAGTGACCCATCCTGAATCGGTTTGCCTTCTGCGGCGGCGCCACTCCGTTCCGGGAAACCCTGAATCTGATCCGCGGAACGTATCCGTCGCGCTTCAACTGGGAGAACATTGAATGACTATGCAAAGATCGGATTCTGCCGAGGAAACGGCAGCGCCTACCGTGGACGACCCTCACGGTTTCCTGCATCGATTCGCGGAAGTCAACGGAATGCGTATCCACTATGTCGAGGAGGGGGAAGGTCCGCTGGTGGTGCTGGTGCACGGCATCCCATACCTCTGGTACATGTGGCGCCGGCAGATCCGTGCACTGGCCGCGGCCGGATATCGAGTGGTGGCACCGGACATTCGTGGGTTCGGGCGGAGCGGGTGTCCCGAGCAGGTGCAGGACTGCAATGTGTTCGATGCGGTCGGCGACCTCGTCGGGTTGATGGGCGGCCTCGGGGAAACCTCGGCCGTGGTCGTGGGCCACGATCTCGGATCGTTCGTGGCCCATGCGGCGGCCCAGCTGCGCCCCGATCTGTTCCATGCCCTGGCCATGCTGAACACCCCTGTCCCTCCCCGCGAGCCCTGCCGGCCGAGTGAGAATTGGAAGAAGCTGGAAGCGGAGACCGGTACGCGCTTCTATCAGCACTATTTCCAGACGCCGGGTGAAGCCGAGCGACACATGGATGCCGATGTCCGCACGACGCTGCGCAGCATCTACTACTCGGTCTCCGGCAGCGCGGTCGGTGAGGAACGCTGGCGCCAGTTCGTCGCGGAGGGCGAGAACTTTCTCGATACGGTTTTCGACCCCGAGTTCCTCCCGGGTTGGCTACCCGAGATCGCCCTGGACTACTACGTCAGCGAATACTCGCGCACCGGGTTCGGGCCTGCGTTGAACTTCTACCGGAACCGCGACCGCATCTGGGAGCAGAGCTCGTTCCTCGACGGGCCTGAAGCTGCAGCAGCCCAGTCTGTTCATCGGTGGAGCGGCGGATCCCGCGTTGGACCGATTCGCTCCCCTCTACGACCGTCTGGAGAGCCATCTTCCCAACTTGCGCAGGAAAGCCCTGCTCGAGGGAGTCGGTCACAGCGCAGCGGAGGAACAGCCGGAACTCGTCACCGGAATGTTGCTCGCCTTCCTCGCCGATCTCTGAACGGAGGGACTCCGGCGAATCGCAACGAAAGTGTGTCCCGTAGGGGTCGGGGACTCCGTGCGTCGGCCTGCGCTGTCGCGGCCGCCCGTGCGCCGGTCGCCCGGCCGAATGTCACATGGGTTCGGTTGGATCGAACCCATGTGACATTCGGTCACCTAGGTGCCGGTGATCTCGTTGGGGGTCTGCGGCAGCGACGCGGTCGTCACGGCGGCCGAGTCGAGATCGACCGCGTGCAGTGCGTTGTTCGCCGGGTCGGTGACGTAGGCGGTGTGGCCCTGCACGTACAGCGCCGGGCGCGGTGACTGCCACTCGTCGGGCTCGGTCCACGGGGCGAGGACGTCGATGCGCCGGACCACCGCGCCGCTGTTCTGGTCGATCACGTGCAGCGCTCCGTCGGTGCCCAGGACGAGTGCCTCGCCGTGGGGTCCGCGTCCGAGCGAGCGGAACGTGTAGCTGGTGCCGAGGTCGACGAGCCGCAGCTCGCCGGTGCGGGTATCGGTGAGCGAGACACGCTGTGGTCGTTCGAGTTCCGCGTCCGGATCGCTCTTGTAGTCGCCGAGCACGATGTCGGACTCCTCGGATCCGGCCTGGTTGCCGATCCGGCCGTACGGGTCGGGGGCGCTCACCTTCGTGATCGTGCCGTCGCGGTAGACGAGCAGGCCGTCCTCGCAGCCCAGCACGACGGCCTCGTCGGCGGCGACGGCCTCGCCGTGCACGCCGGGGCACTGCTCGTTGCGGGTGATCTCCCGGCGCTCGGCGTCGAGGACGGCGATGCCGTTGCGGGACTCGCTGTTGCCGAGGGTGACGAGCAGGCTGCCGTCGGCGAGCGCGACCGCGACGCCGTGGTGCGCTTCCGGAGTGGTGTAGGTGTCGGTCTGCGGCGTGCCGTCGGCGAGGTCCGCGGGGTCGAGGATGTCGACGCGGCCGGTGCCGTCGTCGAAGAGCACGGTCCTGCCCGCGTGCCGGACGACGTGCCCGGGCTTGGCGGCGGCGAACTCGACGTCGGTGAGTGCCGCGCTGCCCGCGTAGTGGTGCGCGTGGTCGCCGTGGGGTTCGGACCAGCTGCCGGTGTCGAGGACGCGGAAGCGGCCGGCGGTGGAGACGAACACGTGCCGGCCGTCGCCGGCGGCATTGAGGCGGTTGAATCCGTCGAGCGGCAGGTCGGCGACGACGTCGAGGTCGTTCGCGTCGAGGACGAGAATGCCGCCGTCGTAGGTGACGGCGAGCCGGGGCTCGGCGGCGGCGACCTCGGCGGGAGCGGTCGGGGCGGGGGCCGCGGGGGCATCCTCGGCGGTGGAGGGGGAGCAGCCGGCCACGAGCACGGCGGCCAGCCCGGCGGTGAGCGCGAGACTTCGGGAGGGCTTCATGCCGGAACATCTACGCGTTATTGCAAACGAATGTCAAAGTCTATTATGCGAATGTCCGCATCCGGGATGTCCCGCGACACGCGGTGCAAGGAGGCGGTGTCCACGCGCGGCGCCGTTACCATCGACCGATGGACCCGGTCCGCAACCCGTACGCTCCCGGCGCGGGGCAGCGCCCGCCCGAGCTCGCCGGCCGGGCGAAGCAGCTCGACGCCTTCGACGTGGTGCTCGAACGGATCGCCCGCGGCCGCCCCGAACGCAGCGTCGTGCTCACCGGGTTGCGCGGCGTCGGCAAGACCGTCCTGCTCAATCAGCTTCGCTCCGCGGCGATCTCGCGGAGCTGGGGCACCGGCAAGATCGAGGCCCGGCCCGACCAGGACCTGCGCCGGCCGCTGTCGTCGGCGCTGCACATGGCGGTGCGCGAGATCGCCCCGGCCCATCCGCACCCCGAATCGGTCGAGTACTTCCTCGGCGTGCTCAAGTCGTTCGCGCTGCGGGCCACCGCGGACAAGGGCATGCGCGAGCGGTGGCAGCCCGGCATCGACGCCCCCGCGGTCAAGGGCCGCGCCGACACCGGCGACCTCGAGATCGACCTCGTCGAACTCCTGATCGACGCCTCCGGGCTCGCCCGCGACGTGGGCGTGGGCATCGCGCTGTTCGTCGACGAGATGCAGGACCTCGGCGCACCGGACATCTCCGCGATCTGCGGGGCGTGCCACGAGCTCAGCCAGGACGCCGCACCCCTCATCGTGGTCGGCGCCGGGCTGCCGCACCTGCCCGCGGTGCTCTCCGCGTCGAAGAGCTACTCGGAGCGGCTGTTCAGCTACCACCGGATCGACCGGCTCGACCGCGGCTCCGCCGACATCGCGCTCATCGCGCCGGCCGAGCGGGAGGGAGTGACCTTCACCGAGGAGGCGCTCGACGCGCTGTACGAGACGGCCGACGGATACCCCTACTTCGTCCAGGCCTACGGCAAGGCGACCTGGGACGTCGCGGCGACGAGCCCCATCACCGCCGACGACGTGCGCGTCGGCGCGCCCGCCGCCGAGGAGGAACTCGCCGTCGGGTTCTTCGGCTCCCGGTACGAGCGCGCCACCCCCGCGGAGCGGGAGTACATGCGCGCCATGGCCGACCTCTCCGGCGACGACGGTCCCGTCGCGACGTCGAAGATCGCGGCCGAACTCGGCCGCAAGCCTGCGTCGCTGTCGCCCGCGCGGGACGGGCTCATCAAGAAGGGGCTCATCTACTCCGCCGAACGGGGCTTCATCGGATTCACCGTGCCGCACTTCGGACGGTATCTGCGCGCTCAGCACGACTGAGCTGCAACCGGATTCGCTGCAGGGCGCGGTGCTGGGCGATGCGGACGGCGCCGACCGAGGTGCCGAGCATCGCGGCGGTGCGTTCGGCGCTGTAGCCCTGCAGGATCCGCAGCTGCACCACGCGGCGCTGCTGCTCCGGCAGCAGCGCGAGTTGCCGGCGGACCGCGGAACGCAGCTCCTCGTCGAGCACGCCCTCCTCGGGCCCGGGGCCGGCGACGTCGTGCAGCGGCGTCACGGTACGCGCAGCCTTGCGCCGGACGTCCGCGACCTTGTGCGTGGCGATCCCGAACGCGAAGCGCAGCAGCGACGCACCGCGATCCTGGTAGCGCGGCAGTGCCCGCGTCAGTGCGAGGCACACCTCCTGGGTGACGTCCTCGGCCGGAGTGTGCGCGCGGGTGCCCTCGTCCATACGCGCGGCGCAGAAGCTCAGCACATGGGGGCGAACGGAACTCACCACCACGCCCACGGCGTGCGGTTCACCGGCGACGGCGCGCGGTACCCAACGGCGGAGCAGCTCCTCGGTTTCGATGCGGTGCACGGGGTGTCCTCTCGGGCGGGGAAGGTGGTGAGTTCCACCTTCCGTCGCCCGGGCGCCCCGGGCCAGGACCCCTGGGGGTGGTTACTCCTCCACCCACCGCACGGCGTCGTCCAGGCTCGCCCGGTCGGTGCGGCAGGTGTTGGCGGGGTGGCTCTCGTCGGCGTAGCCGAAGGAGATCGCGCACACGATGTCGCGCTCGTCGGAGATACCGAGTTCGCGGCGGACGGCACCGGCGGCCATCGCGACGGCGGCCTGCGGGACGGCGGCGATGCCGAGCGCCTGCGCGGCGAGGAGCAGGGTGGCGACGTACCCGCCGCAGTCGACCGCTCCGTACGTGCCGAGTGCCTTGTCGGTCGTGACGATCGCGACGTGCGGCGCCCCGAAGAAGCGGTAGTTCTCGAGCATCTGCTCGGTGCGGCGCGCGTAGTCGTCGCGGGCGATGCCGAGGCTGTTGTAGAGGGCGTAACCGGCGCCTCGCCGCCGGTCGGCGTACACCCCGCGGTACTCGGCGGGGCCGGGGATGTCCGGGTCGAGATGGCCGGACGCCGCCTGCTCGTACACCGCGGTCCGCAGCCGCTCGATGGCGTCCCCGCCGGCCACGACGACCTCCCACGGCTGGGAGTTGCACCACGACGGGGTGCGCTGCGCCATCCGCAGCATGGTTTCGATGTCCTCGCGCGGCACCGGCTTGGACAGGAACGCCCGGCAGGAGTAGCGGGTGTCGAGCAGGGTCGAGAGCGAGGCACGGTGGTCGATCGTCATGTGACCAGGGTCGCACAGGCACCTGTGTAGCGCTCGTTCAGGGCCGTCGTGCGGGACCGGCGGCCGTGTAGTTCTCCCGGTCGAACCGCCGGGTGCGCAGCCGGTATCGCCAGGACGAGCCCGGCCACAGCGACCGGTTCACCGCGTCGCGGTCCAGGTACCAGCTCCGGCACCCCGTGGTCCACACGGTCCCTGTCGAGCGCCGGCGCATCTCGTCGGCGAACTCCCGCTGGGCGGCCGCCCGCACCTCGAGTGCGGTGACGCCCGCCCGGTCGGTGGCGTCCATCGCGGCGGCGACGTAGCGGAGCTGGCTCTCGATCATGAACAGCAGCGAGGTGTGGCCGATGCCGGTGTTGGGCCCGCCGAGCAGGAAGGCGTTGGGGAACCCGGCGACGGTCGTGCCCAGGTGCGCCGACGCGCCGTCGCGCCCCCACCGCTCGAGCAGGGTGCGGCCGTCGCGGCCGACGACCGGCAGGCCGGCGAGCGCGGCGGACACCCGGAATCCGGTCGCATACACCAGGACGTCGGCCGCGTGTTCCCGACCGTCGACGGTGCGCACACCGTGCGGGCCCAGTCCCGCGACCGGGGTGGTGACCACCGTGCTGGAGTCTCGGGCGAGCGCGGGATAGTAACTGTCGGAGAACAGGATCCGTTTGCACCCGATCCGGTGCCGCGGGGTCAGGGCGCGGCGCAGGTCCGGGTCGGGCACCTGCCGGTGCAGGTGCCGCAGCGCCCGGGCCTCGAGGCGGGCGAGCCGGCGGTCGGACCCGGTGAGGGCGGGGACGAGCGCCTCGCCGCGCCAGTACTCGACCGTCCGTCGCGCGCGGTGCGGCAGCGGTAGGTGCTGCCTGCGGCGCGGCAGCACCCAGGCGGGGCTGCGCTGGAACAGCGTGACACGGCCGGCGGTGTCGGCGAGGTACGGGATCACCTGGGCGGCGCTCGCACCGGTGCCGATCACGGCGACGTGCCGCCCGGTGACGTCGACGCCGTGGTCCCAGCTTGCGGTGTGGAAGACGGGGCCCGCGAAGGAGCCTTCGAGGCGGGGAATCTGCGGGACGTTCAGGGCGCCGGTGGCCAGGATGAGGAAGCGGGCCTCGTAGTCCGGACCGTGGTCGGTGCGCACGTGCCAGCGGCCCGTCGTCTCGTCCCACCGGCACCCGGTTGCGGTCGTGCCGTAGGCGATCCGGTCGTCGAGCCCGTTCCCTGCGGCGAACGCGTGCAGGTGCGCGAGGATCTCCGGCTGGGTGGCGCGGCCGCGGGCCCAGACGGCCTGGGGAGCGGACGAGTACGAGTACAGGGCCGGATGGATGTCGCACTCGCACCCCGGGTAGGTGTTGTCGCGCCACGTGCCGCCGAGAGCGGCGCTCCGTTCGAGAACGCGCACGTCGCGGCCGCGTTGCCGCAGGTGTGCGGCGGCACCGAGCCCGGCGAAGCCGGCGCCGACGACGAGTACTTCGGTTCCGATCACTTGAACAGTGTGCAAGTACGGGCTTCACCAGGCAAATTAGGGTCTATATCGCCATCTAGTACGCGGTCGAGAATCCCGGATACTTCCCGATCAGACCACGTCCTCCTCGTTGCCCGGGGTGACCCGGCGCAGCCCCCGGTACGCGTCGGCGGGGGAGCGGCGGCCGGCCACGACGGCCTCGACCTCGGCGGCGATGGGCATCTCCACCTCGTACTCGCGCGCCAGTTCCATCACCGTCGGTGCCGTCTTCACCCCCTCGGCCACCTGGCCCAGCCGGGCCACCGCCTCCTCGAGGGTGAGCCCGCTCGCCAGCGCCTCGCCGATCCGGCGGTTGCGGGACGCCGGGCTCGTGCACGTCGCGATCAGGTCGCCCATGCCGGTCAGGCCGGCGAACGTCCGCGGGTTGGCCCCCATCACCTCACCGAGCCGGGTCATCTCGGCGAGGCCCCGGGTGAGCACCATCGCCCGGGTGTTGTCGCCGACCCGCAGCCCCTCGGCCATGCCCGCCGCGATCGCGACGATGTTCTTCAGGACCCCGCCGAGTTCACAGCCGAGGACGTCGGTGTTGCGGTATACGCGGAAGACCTTCGAGGCGAACAGTGGCTGCAGGGCCGCCGCGACGCGTTCGTCCGCCGTGGCCACCACCGCGGCGGCCGCCATGCCGTCGGCGACCTCGCCGGCGATGTTCGGCCCGGCCAGCAGCCCCACGGGGTGCCCCGGCAGGCATTCGCCGATCACCTCGGTGGGCCGCAGGCGCGTGCCCGGTTCGAGTCCCTTCGCGAGCGAGAGGATCGGCACCCAGGCCCGCACCTCGTTCGAGATCTCGGCGAGGGTGGCGCGGACCGCGTGGGACGGCACTCCGACCACCAGCACGTCGGCCTCGTGCGCGGCCTCGAGGAGGTCCGAGGTGGCGCGCAGGTTGGCCGGCAGGGTCCGCTCGCCGAGGTACCGGGTGTTGCGGTGCTCCTCGTCGATCTCGCGGGCGGTGTCCGGATTGCGGGACCAGAGCAGGGTCGGGGTGTTCCGGGCCGACAGCCCTGCGACGGTGGTGCCCCACGAGCCGGAACCGAGGACGACGACGCGAACCGGACGTGCCATGGGTTGTTGATCCTGTCTGCGCGGCGGGACGGTACGGCCCTCAGGGTGTCAGTTCGCCCGTCCCGGCGCCGGATTTTCGCAGTATGCCCGGTCCCCGATCTGCGTCGTACCGTATGTGCGGATGCGCACACTGGCATATCTGATACCCCAGGGGGTATATTGACGATAGACCCCGACCGCTTCCCCGAGGAGGACGCCCATGTGTTACCCCGTCACCTGCCCCAAGTGCGGAAAGACCGGCTGGGGCGGCTGCGGCCAGCACGTCGACAGCGTGATGAAGTCCGTGCCCGCCGCCGAGCGATGCGCCTGCGACCAGGACTCCGCTCCCGAGACGAGCCCCGGCAT
>NZ_PCZU01000190.1:25643-35610 GCF_002887785.1 Rhodococcus sp. ENV425 | reverse complement strand
CCGGCTCGGGACACGGCGGGTGCGCGCACCCACGCGCGCGCACCCGCCGTCACCGGCCGGTCGTCCAGTCCCCCCGCTCGAGCAACCGCGACACGATCACCCCGGCCACCAGACCCCAGAACGCCGCCCCGATGTTCCAGAACGTCACGTTCGCGGCGGTGACGACGAATGCCACCAGCGCCCCCATCGTGTACTTCGAGGCGAACGCCGTCACGAACGCGCCCTGCAGCGCCCGCAGCATCGCCAGGCCCCCGAGGGTCGCGACGAACGCCGCCGGCGCGGCGGTCATCCACCGCACGAACAGCGGCGCGAACAGTCCGAACACGATCGAATACAGCCCGAAACACACGGCCGCCGTGTACTGGCGGCTCCGCTCACCGGACGCGGTGAGCAGGGCGTTCGTCGGGCCGGTCAGGCACGTCGACACCGCGCCGACGCAGGCGGCACCGAGCGACCACACCCCGCACGCGATCGTGGTGACGTTGATCGGGGGCCGGTGCCCGGCCGCCGTGAGCACCGCGACGCCCTGCCCGTTCTGCACCACCAGCACGGTGATCGCCAGCGGGATCACCAACTCCAGCAACGCCGTCCACGTGAACACCGGGGCGGTGAAGACCGGCGACGCGAGGATGCCCGCTCCGCCCGGGGCCGGGGAGAAACGCCCCGACGCCGCCACCGCGACCGCACCGGCGATCAGCGCCCCGAGGATCGGCGGCAGCCACCGGCCGATCCGGCCGAACGCGCTCAACGCCAGGAACAACAGCACCATGGGCGCGGCGATCGCGACGTCCGCACCGAGCGCGAGCACCAGGTCCACACCGAACTTCAGGAAGACGCCGGCCACCATCGCCATGACGATCGGCATCGGCAGCGCCTCCATCACCCGCCGCACCAGCCCGGACGCCCCCAGCACCAGCACCAGCAGGCCGGTGACCAGGAACGCTCCGATCACCTCCGGCCAGGACAGGTGCCCCAGCGACCCGCCGACGAGGATCGTGCCCGGAATCGTCCAGGCGAAGCCGAGGGGCTGCCGGTAGGCGATGCTCATCGCGATCGTCAGCACGCCGTTGAGGACGAAGATCCCGAAGATCCACGACGCCAGTTCGGCGGCGCCGAGCCCGCCGGCCGCGCCGGCCGCGAGGACGACCGCGACCGGCCCCGTCGACGAGAACACCAGCCCGATCACGCCGTTCGCCGCGTACTCGACGCCGAGGTCCCGCAGCACCCGGCGCGGCCGGGTCACGGGCCGAGCGGGCCGCTCGAGCAGGTCGGTGTCGTTTGGGGGAGAGGTCTTCTCGTCGACTGCTGTCATCTCTTCCTCACTCCTCTTGCCGGAACTGGGCGGCCAGCTCGCTGCGCGAACGGATGCCGAGCTTCGCGTAGACCCGTGTCAGGTGGTACTGCACCGTCTTCACCGACAGGAACAGCTCGCCCGCCACGTCCTTGTTGGTATTGCCCGCGGCCACCAGCGCGGCGACCGCCTTCTCCTGCGGGGTCAACGCCGCCAGATCCATGTGTGTCCGGCGGGTATCGTCGCCGTTCGCCTTCATCCCCCCGGCCTTGAGTTCGCGGTCGCAGCGCTGCACGTACGACGTCGCGCCGAGCGTCACGTACAACTCGCGGGCCGTGCGCATCACCGCGTCCGCCTCCCGCCGGCGTCCGGCGCGGCGCAGCGTCTGCCCGTACGCGAAGTTCACGCGGGCACGGTCGTACGGCAGCGACAGCGTCGCCAGGTTCGCCAGCGCGTCCTCGAATGTTCTGCGGGCGGCGTCGATGTCACCCCGTGCCCCGTGGATCCGTCCGCGCACGTATCCGAGCCGCGCCCGGGCGGACAGGTGCCCACGGGAGACGGCCAGTTCCTCGAACGGACGGAGGAACTCGTCGGCCTCGTCGACGCGTCCGGTCATCACGAGAGCATTCGCGTACAGGTCCGGCCACGGCCAGAAACCCGGTTCCACCAAGGCCTGCCGCCGACGGGTGGTGAGCGGTGCGAGGTGCCGCAGCACCCCGTCGTAGTCGGCGGCGACCTCTGCGCACTGGGCGGCCGCGATGCAGGACGGCACCACCATGACGGCATAGTCGGTGGCGCCCGCGCGTCCGCGACGCAGGTGCTCCCGGGCCAGCGACCAGTCCCCGCGCAGGGCGTGCACCTGTGCTCCCGTCCAATGCACCAGCGGCCGAAGCAGATCCAGGCCGGCCGTGTCGAGCTGTGCGGCCGCGCGGTCGACGGTGCGCACGGCGTCGTCCCATGCGCCGAGCGCGAACTCCGTGCGCGCCAGCCACGCCTGCGCCCACAACGAGATCCGGATCGAGCCGCCGCGGAAGACGGTCGGCTCGGCACTCTCGAGCTCCGCGCGGGCGCGATCCGGCTCGTCCAGCGCCAGGGCGAGCCAGCCCTCCGCCATGCGGATCCGCTGGCTCTGGGCGCCGAGCCGGAAGGTCTCCGACAGCTCTGCGTACGAGGCGCGTGCCTCGTCGACGCGGCCGGTCATGGCCAGGCCGAGGCCGCGGATCGCGGCCGACTCGACGGCAGCGGGCATGTCGGGAGCTACGAGGGACGACGCGCGGTCGGCCCACTCGACGAGGCCCGCGCCGTCGAGCTGGGCCAGCGAATGCAGCACCATGCGCTGGCAGATCATCGCACCCAGATCGGGGTCCCGGGCCGGGTCCGGGAGCAGTTGCCATGCGCGCGTGAGCAGCTGGGAGGCCTCGGCCGACCGGCCGCGCTGGATCGCCAGGTAGCCGAGCACCACGTCGCGCATGGAGCCTTCGGGCGCGGCCTCCATCGCCGGCACGAACGTCAGCGCCTGGGGCAGGTCCGCCGCGCCCGTGAGGGCGTCGACGCCGCGGATCAGCCGCTGCGCGCGCTGGTCGCGGTCGGGACTGATGCCACTCGCGATGATCAGTGCCTCGGCAGCATCCGACCACGCACCGACGGCGGCGCGGCGCCGGCCGTACCGATCGAGGCGGTCCGCGAGGTCCGCATCGGCGGTGGGGGTGGCGGAGACCAGGTGGGTGAGGGCGGCACCCTCGTCGTCGACCAGTTCGGCGGCGCGGGCGTGCAGGTCGCGCCAGCGGGCGGGACCGATGTCGTCCGCGACGGCGGCCCGCGTCATCGGGTCCGGGAAGATCAGGGTGACCGCGCCGCGCTGTTCGCGCCGCCGGAGCAATCCGGCGGTGTGCGCGGCGTCGAGCGCCGCGGTCGGGTCCGCCAGCCCGGCCAGCGCCGCGGCCTGGGTCAGGGTGCTTTCGCCGCCGAGCACGGCCGCCGCTTCCACGAGTGCCCGGGTCTCGGCGGGGCAGTGGTCCAGCGTGCGGCGCACGGCGCCCGACCGTTCCTGGGGCGCCGGGAACCGGGCCTGCCAGTGCTGCCACTGGTTGCGGGGGATCTCGTCGAGCAACTGCAGGATCGGGCGGGGTGTGCCGAGAGTGTGCTCGAACAGCCGTCGCGCGGTCCACGGCGACAGGTCCACGCCGATGCGGGCGAGGGCCAGCTGGGCGATGTCCTGCGGCCCGAGGGGCCGCACGTGCACGGAGAGGGCGCGGTGATGGTCGAGCACCTGCCGGGTGCTGTCCGGGACCGCCTCCGGCAGCGGGTCCACGGTCACCAGCAGGACGAGCAACTGCTTGCCGTGGGCGCGGCGGACGGCGGACGACAGGGCCTGCAACGACTCGGAATCGGACCAGTGCGCGTCGTCGACGACGAGAACGGTGGGACCGTCCACGAGGGACAACAGTTCGTGCGCCACTTCCACCGGATCACGTCCGGTGACGGGGGCCTGCAGCAGTTGCTCGGCCGTGCTCCACGCGCGCGCCGCCTCCCACGGGACGCCCGCGGACACGCGGACCTGCCAGCCGTTCAAGACCTCGGTGAATCGTTGCACCAGGGCGGATTTGCCGATACCCGGCGGACCCTCGACGAGGGCGAGCACGGGTGAACCGGCTCGCGCCTCGCCGAGGTGACGGTCGAGCTCGGAGAGCTCTCGGGTACGTCCGACCAGCATGGCGGGGTGAGTCACACTTCCACGGTAGTGGGGCTCGCGGCCGCAGCTTCGGGGGTTCGGGCAACGTACTGCGCACCCCGTCGGATGGGAACGAACACCGTGACCAGGGCGCCGGCCACGGCGATGCCCGCGAAGATGTAGAAGCTCACGTCGTTGCTCAGCCCGGCACCGATGAGCAGGCCGCCGATGATGGGGCCGAAGATGCCGCCGAGCCGTCCGAATCCGGCGCACCAGGCGACACCGGCACCGCGCGCTGCCGTCTCGTAGTAGTTGGAGACGAACCCGTAGATGAGCACCTGGGTGCCGATCGTGCCGACCCCGGCGATCGCCACCGCGGTCAGCAGGACGGGCAGCGGGAACCCGAAAGTGAGGAGGATCAGTGCCAGGCCGGCGAGGCCGAACGTGGTGGCGATGACCGGCTGGGGACCGCGGCCGTCGGCGATCCGGGAGGCCAGGAGGCCGCCGATGATCGCACCGCCGTTGAGCACCAACAGGAATGCGAGCGAGCCCTTCGCGTTGTAGCCGGCGTCGGCCATGATCTTCGGCAGCCACGTGTTCAGGCCGTAGGTCAGCAGGAGCCCGGCGAAGCTCATCAGGCCGAGCAGGGTGGTGCCCCACGCGTAGCGGCGGGTGGCCAGTGCGGCGAATCCGACCTTCTCGGCCGGGGCCGGGGCGATCGTGGGCAGGGGGAGACCGAACTTGTCACAGACCGCGGCCGCCTCGTCCGTCCGCCCGCGCGCCTGAAGCCACATCGGGGATTCGGGGAGCTTCACCAGGGCCAGGGGCAGCAGGATCACCAGCGGCAGCGCGCCGATCCAGAACAGTCCGCGCCAGCCGATGGTGTCGCGCAGCACGATGGCCAGCAGAGAGGCGAGGACGCCGCCGGCGGGGACGCCGCTGTAGACGATCGCGTTGAACAGGTTCCGTTTCCCGGGCGGAGCGAACTCGGCCACCACGGCACCCGCGGTGGCGACGAGACCACCGACGCCGATGCCGGTGAAGAAGCGCAGGATGCCGAAGGAGGTGATGCTGGTGGCCATCGCCGCGGCGCCCATGCCGACGGAGAACCAGACGATGTTGATCAGCATCATCTTCCGGCGCCCGAGCCGGTCGCCGAACGCGCCGGTGAACAGGGCGCCGACCATGACGCCGATGAGGGCGTACGAGCCCAGCGCGCCGCCCTGCTGCGCGGAGATCGCTCCGATCTGGCTGGGGTCGGCCATCAGTGTGGGCAGGATCGTCCCGTAGACGACGAGGTCGTAGCCGTCGAAGATGATCGCGAGCGTGGCGAGGGCGACGACCCAGATGACGGTGCGGCGGTGCCGGGGACTTGCCCAGGCGGTTGTGTTGTCGGCCATGTCGGCTCCGGTCTGTGAGTGCGGTCACAAATGAAACGGGGCAGAAAGAGGGCCTCACCGGCAGGGGATCCCTGGCCTGTCGGTGAGGCCTGTGGCGGTGCTGGGGTGTTACCCCAGGTCGCCGCCGGCGACGGGAAGAACCGTGCCGGTGATGTAGGAGGCCTCCTCCGAGGCCAGGAAGGTGATCGCGGCGGCCTGCTCGTCGAGCGTGCCGTACCGCTTGAGCAGCGAGGAGTCGACGGTCTGGTCCACGATCTGCTGGTACCAGCCCTTCTCCTGCTCGCTCTGCGCGGCGGGGCCGCGCGCTACCCGGCGGGCGGGGGCGTCGGTGCCGCCGGGGGCGGTGGCGACGACCCGGATCCCGTACGGGGCGGCCTCGAGGGCGAGCGCGGCGGTGATCGCGTTGACCCCGCCCTTGGCGGCGGCGTAGGGGACGCGGTTGACACCGCGCGTCGCCACGGAGGACACGTTGACGATCGTGCCCGAGCGTTGCTCGATCAGGTACGGCAGCACCGCGCGGCATGTCCACAGCGTCGGGAACAGCGACCGCTGCACCTCCGCCTGGATCTGCTCGGGGGTGTAGTGCTCGTACGGCTTCGCCCAGATCGTCCCGCCGACGTTGTTGACGAGCACGTCGATGCGGCCGTGCTGCTGCCGGGCCTCGTCGATCGCGGACTGCGCTCCCGCGAAAGTCTCGAGGTCGGCGGTGACGGAGTGCGCCTGGAAACCCTTCTCGCGCAACTCCTTCGCCACCTCGTGCACGAGCTCGGAGCGGTCGACGAGGATCACGGATCCGCCCTCGGCTGCGATGCGGGACGCGACCACGAGGCCGATACCCTGCGCGGCGCCGGTGACGGTGACGACCCTGCCGTCGAAGCGGCCCGGGTACACGGTGCCGACCGGAAGAAGGGCACTCACGCGAGTTCCACCTTCGCGGACTCCTCGATGGCGCGGCGCATCGTCGCCTTGGCGTGCTCGGCATGGCTGACGATGAGGTCGCGGGCCGCCGCGCGGTCCTTGCGTTCGAACGCCCGCACGATCTGCAGGTGGTCGTGCGGAATCTGCTCGTCCACCCACTGCGCGGTGCGCAGCACCTTGCGCATCAGCTGGGTCACCTCGAGCCGGTTGTACGCCTCGAGCAGCACGGGATTGCCGCAGCAGCGGAACAGGAACTCGTGGAAGGCGGCGTTGGTGTCGGTGAACGCGCCCGCGTCGGTGAAGCGGTCGTGGTCGATCGACGCGGTCGACGCCTCGGCGAGAATCCGGAATTCCACGAGTTGCGCGTCGGTGAGCCGGCCGATGGTCAGCTCCAGCGCACCGAGTTCGAGCGCCATGCGCGCGTCGAACTGGGCGTCGGATTCGGTGACGGGCGGGTGCTCCTCGCCGATCTCGTAGTTGCCCACCGGCACCTGCTCGGCGGCGCCGAGGGACACCGGCAGGCCGGTCTCCTCGGCGGCCCTGGTGGCGGCTTCGAGTTCCCGCTCGGTGGGCCGGGGCGCCGGTTCGGCGGCGCCGGGGGTCGCGGAGTTGTTGAACTTCTCGAAGTAGAAGTTCGTCACCGAGATGCCCTCGTCCGACAGGTGCGTGCGCACCGCCTCGACCATCGGCGGCGGCCCGCACAGGTAGACGTCGACGTCGCCGTCGTTGAGGTGCTTCGGCTCGAACAGGCCGGTGACGTACCCCTTGTTGGGGGCGGTCGACTCCGGATCGGAAACGCAGTAGTCGAACGTGAAGTTCGGCAGCGACCGCGTGTAGGCCTCGAGCTTGTCCAGCTCGACCAGGTCCTGGTCGAAGCTGACGCCGTAGACCAGGTGCACCGGCAGGTCGCTGCCCTCCTCCTGCATCTTCGACAGGATGGCGAGCAGTGGCGCGAGGCCGGTACCGCCGGCGAGCAGGAGGGCGGGGCGCTTACGCTCACGCAGGAAGAAGCTGCCGAACGGGCCGGTGAACTGCAGGGTGTCTCCCACCTGGGCGCGATCACTCAGGTACTCGGACATCAGGCCGCCCTCGGTGATCTTCACCAGGAAGGACAACTGCGGGTCGTTCGGTCCCGTGCTGAACGAGTACGACCGGGTCTGTTCCGTTCCGGGCACGGTGATGTTCACGTACTGGCCCGGCAGGAACACCAGGTCGTCCCGATTGGGGATCTCGACGGTGAAGCCCACGGTGCTGGGAGAGAACCGCTGCAGGTCCGTGATCGTCGCCGTGTACGTCGCGGCCGCGGTCTTCGCGACGTCCGAGGTCGTCGCGATCTGCAGCACGAGATCGGATTCCGGGACCATCTGGCACGGCAGGCAGAATCCCTGCTCGGCCTCGTCGTCGGTCAGCGCCTCCTCGATGTAGTCGCCGCCGTCGTAGTTGCCGGACTCGCACAGTGCCTTGCAGGTACCGCACGCGCCGTCGCGGCAGTCGAGAGGAATGTTGATCCGCGCCTTGTACGACGCGTCGGCGACCGTCTCGTTCGGTCCGCACTTGATGAAGCGGGTCACCCCGTCCTCGAAGCTCAATGCCACCTGAAAGCTCACGGCATGTGCCTCCTTTCGTGAATCGGGGGTGGATCAGACGACGTAGACGTCCACGATGTGGTGGATGTAGTCGTTCTTGAGCACGATCTTCTTCTTCTTGATCACCGGGTGCGGGCCCGAGACGTCGAGGGTCACGAAGTTCGTGCCGAAGTAGGTGTCGGTGGTGTTGTACCGGTAGTACAGCGAGAACCAGTTGTGGCGCAGGTCGATCTCGGTGCCGCGGCGCTCGAGGATCTCGATGTTGGTGATGTTGTGGCCGGTGCGCGGTTCGGGCAGCGACGTCGCGGAGGAGCGGTCGGTGCGGATGCGGAACACCCGGTCCTCGAGGCCACCGCGGTTGGGGTAGTAGATGAGCGAGATCTCGCGCTGCGGGTCCTCGGTGAGCGCACCGTTGTCGTCCCATGCCGGCATCCAGTACTCGGCCTGCGGGTGGTAGCACTCGAGCCACTTCTCGAACTCGCGGTCGTCGAGGAGACGGGCCTCACGGTAGAGGAACTGCTCGATGTCGGTCTGCGTCAATTCCGTTGCGGCGGTCATGTCCTGGTCTTCCTCAGCGCTCGTTCGTGGTGGTGGGCTCGGCGGCGGCGTTCTCGGCGGTTTCCGCCGCGACGGCCTTGCGCATGCTCTCGAGCCAGAAACCGTGCTGGATCGGGTACAGGCCCTCGTCCTCGGTCTTCACGCCGCTCGACAGCACGTTCTTCATGCCGAGGTCCAGCGCGACCTGGTCCGGTCCGTTGAGCTGGTGGGTGGCGCCGCGGCTGAGGTCGTTCCACGGGGCGGCCGACGCGAGATAGGTCTTCTGGCAGGACCGGAACTCCTCGAGGTCGTCCGGGGTGGCCATTCCGGTGGCGTTGAAGAAGTCCTCGTACTGGCGGATGCGGTTGGCGCGGGATTCGGCGCTCTCACCCTTGGGGGCGATGCAGTAGATGGTGACTTCGGTCTTGTCCACGGAGATCGGCCGGAAATGCCGGATCTGCGAGGAGAACTGGTCCATCAGGTACACGTTCGGGTAGAGGCAGAGGTTGCGGGACGCGCCGACCATGAACTCGGCCTTCTTCTCGCCGAATTCTGCGGCGAGCTCGTCCTTGCGGGGGAAGAGCGGGCGGTCCTGCGGGTTGCCCCACCACATCCACAGCAGCAGGTGGCCGTTCTCGAACGAGTGGTAGCCGCCGCCCTGCTTGCCCCAGGTGCCGGCGTCCATCGCCTTGGTCTCGTTGGTCGACTCGCCGGCGGTGCGGCGCGCGGTGGTGGCCGCGTAGTTCCAGTGCGTCGCCGACACGTGGTAGCCGTCGGCGCCGTTCTCCGCCTGCAGCTTCCAGTTGCCGTCGTAGGTGTAGGTGGACGAACCGCGCAGCACCTCGAGACCCTCGGGGGACTGGTCCACGATCATGTCGATGATCTTGGTGGCGTCGCCGAGGTGCTCTTCGAGGGGCTTGACATCCTCGTTCAGGCTGCCGAACAGGAAGCCGCGGTAGCTCTCGAACCGGGCGACCTTGGTCAGGTCGTGACTGCCGTCCTTGTTGAACCCCTCCGGGTAGCCGGCGTCGCGCGGGTCCTTGACCTTGAGCAGCTTGCCGTTGTTGCGGAACGTCCAGCCGTGGAACGGGCAGGTGAACGTGGTGCGGTTGTCGGTCTTGCGCCGGCACAGCATCGCGCCCCGGTGGCTGCACGCGTTGATCAGGCAGTGCAGCTCGCCCTCCTTGTCGCGGCTGATCACGACGGGCTGGCGACCGATGTAGGTGGTGAAGTAGTCCCCGTTGTTCGGAACCTGGCTCTCGTGCGCGAGGTAGACCCAGTTGCCTTCGAAGATGTGCTTCATCTCCAGCTCGAAGACTTCCTCGTCGGTGAAGATGTTGCGGCGCACTTGGTATCGGCCGCTGGCCGCGTCTTCGACGAGAGCGCCGTCGAGGGCGGCGCGCACATGGTCCAGGGTCTCGGTCATGGGGATCCTCCAGAAAGGGTGTCGGGTCGGCCCCGGCGGAGAATGGGGCTGTTTCCGCGTTATCTCCACCATGCCACCATGTGGCCACAGTCACACCAGGCAAATGCCTAGGCCTACCTAGGACCCTCGGCAGGAGGG
>NZ_PCZU01000190.1:21448-25588 GCF_002887785.1 Rhodococcus sp. ENV425 | reverse complement strand
TCGCCGGGGTGAACTTCTCCCGCCGGATCCGGCGCGGCGACATCCGGCGCCGCTTGCACGCCTTGACGGCGCTGTCGACGAAGGCCTCGGAGCCGCAGATGTAGCCCGTGTACTCCTTCGCCGACGCCACGTCCTCGACGAAGGCGTCGGGGGCGTAGCCCTCGCGGTCGCCGCCGGACTCACGGCTCAGGCACGCCACGAACCGGAAGCCGGGATGCTGCGCCTCCAGCTCGCGGAAGAAGCCGGAGTCGTAGAGGTCCTCGGCGGTGCGCACCCCGTGGTAGAGGACGATCTCGCGCCGCGGATCCAGCGACAGCGCCTGCCGGACGATGCTCTTCATCGGGGCCAGTCCGGTCCCGCCCGCGAGCAGCACCATGGGGCCGGTGGACTCCGCGTCGAACGTGAAGTCCCCGAGCGGTCCGGTGACGTCGACACGGTCGCCGACCGCGACGGTGCCGAACGCCCACCGGTCGCTCGCGACCCCACCCGGCCGGCGACGGACATGCAGCTCGAGCAGCTTCGCCTCACCCGGAGTGTTCGCCAGCGAGTACTGCCGCCGGACGCCGGTGCCCGGGACGGTCAGTTCGACGTACTGCCCGGCGGAGAATTCGAGCGGCGTGTCCAGGGTGAGCAGCATCCGCCGCGTGTCGTGGGCGATGTCGCGGACCTCGGTGACGGTGCCGACGAGGTCGCGCAGCGCGTGGGTGGCGTCCCGGTCCCGGCCGTCGTCGGTGCGTGGCCGCTCGACGACGGTGTCGCCGCACGGCGTGGCCTGGCACGCGAGGGCGAAGCCCGCGTCGCGTTCCGTCGCGGGCAGCGTCGCCTCGGGGGACGTGCGGTGGTCGACGGCGCCCGAGCGGACCCGGATCTTGCAGGTGCCGCACGTGCCCTGGTTGCACGAATTGGGCATCCACACCCCGCTGCGCAGCAGTGCGTCGAGCACGGTCTGCTCGGGTGCGCACGCGACGGTGGTGTCGCCGACGGTGACGGTGGCGCTCATGTCCTAGACCTCCCAGGTGACGTGCAGGGCGGTGGGTCCGCGGAAGCCCCAGCCCCAGAACTCGACGTCGGCGTTCGTGTCCCGCTCGAGGTTGGGGATGGTGTCGAGCAGTTCCTCGAGGCCGATGCGGCACACGTGGTTCGCGAAGTAGATGCCGGCGCACGCGTGGTTGCCGGCGCCGAACGCCAGGTGCGGCAGCGGCGGGCGGGTCATGTCGTATTCGGTGGGGGCGTCGTACTTGCCGGTGTCGTGATTGGCCGAGCCGTACGACAGGATCACCACGGTGCCTGCCGCGATGTCGACCCCGGACACCGTGGTGTCCCGCCTCGCGATGCGGGCCGTCGCCGACCAGATCGGCGACGTCCACCGCATGCCCTCGGCGATCGCGCGCGGAATCAGACCCGGCTCGTCGACGACGGCTTCGAACTGTTCGGGCCGGCTGAACAGCCCCGCCAGCGTCGAGGACATGGCGTGCCCCGGCTCCTGCATGGCCCCGAGCAGGAACACGTACAGCGTGGGATAGATGTACTCGCGGTCGCGGGTCTGCCCCTCGGGCATGCCGTCGTGCAGCCAGTGCGACATCGCACTGTCGTCCGGGTGTTCGATCCAGTGGTCGATCAGGGGATCGACGATCGAGCGGATCTCCGCCTTCGCGGCGTCGCCGGCCGCGAACCGCTCCTGGTCGGTGAATTCACCGTGGTCGTCGACCTCGGCGTTGGTGAAGGAGTCGGACAGCTTGTGGAACCACTCGCGCAGCGTGTCGGAGCCGACGTCCTTCAGCCCGAGCAGGTCGCCGAGCGCGCGGACGCTGACCGGTTCGCAGTACCGGGCGACGAGATCGGCGCGGCCGTCGTTCTCGAAACCCTCGAGGTAGCGGCGGGCGATGGGCCGGACCAGGTCCTCGATCCAGCGGTCGACCTCGCTCGGCTGCAGCGCGGGTTCGACCATCGAGCGCAGATCCTGGTGGATGTCGCCGTTGACACCGATGATCGCGGGATGTCCGAACGTGCGGCCGCCGGCCGGGGTGATGATGGCCTCGAAGTCGTCGCTCGTCGCGATGGCGTGGCACGCCTCGGCGGTCGAGGCGACGAACGCGCCGAGGACGGGGACGAAGGCGACCGGTGCCTCGGCCCGCAGCCGCTCGTAGACCGGGTACGGGTTGCGCTCGAGTTCGGTCATGGTGATCTCGTCGATCCATGAAAGGGTGCTCGTCATCGGTAGTGCTCCTCGATGTGTCTTCGGCGGTTAGGCCCCTCGAGCGGGGCCGTTCGTCGGGTGAGGCAGAACATATGACGGCAGTCACACGATCGCCGAGACGATCCGCGCGGCCCCTGGACACATCGCGCGACTTTCTGTGACCGGCGTCTCCGCTACGTACGCTCGTGGTGTGAGTGCGACCGAGATCGGAGACTGGGATGCCGCATCCCGGGCGGTGGCGGACGCGTACTTTCCCCATGAGCTGACCGATTTGTCGGGCACCGACCGGCCGAAGCTGTCGCTGACGACGGTCGATCTCGGCGGGGTGACCCTCGGCCGCCTGCACTGGGGTGCCGACATCGCCATCGCGTGCGACTATCCGGGCGCCTACGAGGTGAACATCCCGGTCACCGGCCGGCTCGAGTCCCGTGGCAGCCACGGCGAGACCGTTTCGGTGCCCGGTCAGGCCACCGTCTTCCGGGCCGACACGCCGAGTGTGATCACCCATTGGGGCGCAACGTGTTCCGTGCTCGGGGTGAAGTTCGACCGGGAGCATCTCGAGCGGGAGGCCGACCGGATCCTCGGTTCGCCGGTGCGATCGAAGCTCGAGCTGCCCGACCAGCTCGACCTGACCGGTCCGGCGAGCGAGTGGCACGGGCTCGTCCGGGCCCTGTCCGAACAGCTCGACGGCGCCCTCGAGGTGGTGCGCAATCCGGTGGTCGGGGCGCAGCTCGCCGGTGCCGTGACCGCGGCGTTCGTCCTGGCCGTCGCCCCGCAGGACGGACCGGCCGGACCCCCGCGGCCGGGCATGATCCGTCGCGTCCTCGACTCCCTGCACGACGATCCCGGCCGGGCGTGGACCTCGGCCGACATGGCCGAACTGGCCGGCACCAGCGTCCGCCGCCTGCAGGAGGCGTTCGCCCACTTCGTCGGCCGCAGCCCGTCGGCGTGCCTGCTCGACATCCGGCTCGACCGCGCCCACGCCGACCTCGTCGCCGGAGCGGGCGCGGTCACCGTCGCCGACGTGGCCTACCGGTGGGGTTTCAGCCACCCCGGCCGGTTCGCCGCGGCGTTCAAGCGGCGCTACGGGACGACGCCCGCGGAGGTCCTGCGCGGCCGCTGACGCACACAGAAGTCCCGGACGTCGACAACCGTCGAGACGCTTGTCGATGTCCGGGACCTGTGTCGTTGCGTGGGCCTACCCGACCCAGAACTGCGGGGTGGGCCGGTCGAACGACAGCTCCGGGAAGTCGTCGTCGCAGATCGGGACCCGGGCTCGGCGCTCGACGTAGTCGTGGCCGTAGGCGCGCATGTGCTCGATGCACGCGACGGTGTATCCGACGGGATCGGGGTGGACGGCGGTGGCCGGCCGGAAGAGGTTGGGAAAACCCTTCGCCGTCAACGTGTTCGCCGTGCACCGCGCACCGTCGCGGCCGCACAGCGGGAGGGTGCCGTCCCCGTCGACGAGGAACTTGGCCCGCGCGACGACGGTCGAGCCGTCGAGGATGTCCCAGCGGTGGTCGACGTCGTCGTAGCGGGCGGAGGTCGCGCCGGCCGTGTCATGGACGGCCAATCGCAGTTCGTCGCGCAGGCGGCCGGCCGCCCGCAGGGCGGCGAAGGAGCGCCCGAGGACCACGGCGTCGAACTCCGGGACGGGGGCACGGGCGACGGACTTCGAGGCGGTGGTCATCTCGGGCGCTCCTTCGCGGGTGGAACGCCGCGCGCGGGCGGCAGGGGATCGCCCGCGCGCGGCAGCTGGGGGTTACTTGCGGTAGTAGGCGCTGACGTCGTCGTTGCCGATGAGGTCGGGCACGGTCCAGCCGTCGAGGTCGTACTCGCTCATAAACTGCTCGGCCAGGCCCTTCATGCCGGAGACGATGCCGCGGTTCTCGGCGGCGAACAGCAGTTCGGCCTTGACGTTCTCGTGGTTGCCGGAGTAGTTG
>NZ_PCZU01000190.1:20401-21275 GCF_002887785.1 Rhodococcus sp. ENV425 | reverse complement strand
CATCCGGTAGGTCAGGCCGTACTCGAGCTTGGGGATGACGGTGTCGCCGATCCACGGCTCGGGGTCGCGGGCCATCGACTCGGTGAGCGACCAGAACAGGTTGCGCCAGCCGATGACCTCCCCGACACGGGTCTGCACCCCGCGGAAACCGCCGGCGCCGGTCGCGTCGAGGGCCTTGAGCAGCAGGCCCGCGATGAAGTCGAGCTTGACGGCGAGGCGGGTGCAGCCCTGGAAGGTGAACCGCGGCAGGAATCCGGACTGCGGGAAGAACGCGTTGATCTTCTCCACATCGCCGTACATGAACACGTTCTCCCACGGCACGAGCACCTTGTCGAAGATGAAGATCGCGTCGTTCTCGTCCATGCGCGAGGACAGCGGGTAGTCGAACGGCGAGCCGACCACGGCGGCGTTCTGGCTGTAGGAGGCCCGCGAGATCAGCTTGATGCCGGGCGCGTCCATCGGCACCGTGCAGATCAGGGCGAATTCCTTCTTCTTGATCGGCAGGCCGTAGTGGGCGATGAAGTTGTAGTTGGTGATCGCCGAGCCGGTGGCGACGACCTTGGCGCCGGAGACGATCAGGCCCGCGTCGGTCTCCTTCTCGACCTTCATGAACACGTCGCCGACCTGGTCCGGGGGCAGTTGCCGGTCCACCGGGGGGTTGATGATGGCGTGGTTCCAGTACAGGACCTTCTCCTGCGACTCGCGGTACCAGCGCTTGGCGTTGTCCTGGAACGGGGCGTAGAGCTCGCTGTTGGCGTTGAGGGTGCCGAGGAAGGAGGCCTTGTAGTCGGGGGACCGGCCCATCCAGCCGTAGGTCATCCGCGCCCAGGTGGCGATGGCGTCGCGTTCGGCGAGCAGGTCGTCGGCGGAGGTG
>NZ_PCZU01000190.1:0-20293 GCF_002887785.1 Rhodococcus sp. ENV425 | reverse complement strand
TGCGGAACGCCGGATGGTTGGTGAAGTCCTGGACCCGCTCGCCGTGCAGCCAGATCTCGCGGCCGTCCTTGATCGATTCGATGTACTCGTCGCCGGTCATCGGCCGCGTGGCGAAATTCTGCTGCCGGTTCGCCGGGGAATCGGCGGCGACGTTCACCGTGGAGCGGTCGATCGTGTTCTCGCCGGGACGGGACTCGAGAGTGGTCATGGATATCTCCTTGCGGGTGAAGGGAACTGGTAAGTGGTTCCGGGCGGTGGTCAGTTCACCGCGGCATCGAGGTGGAGCGGGGTGACCCGGGTCCGGGCGTCGAACCAGCCGCTGTGCGGATCGTCCATCGAGCCGTTCCATGCGGCGGAGGCGCTCGGTGCGCCGAGTTCGTGGAAGGTGCTCCGGTAGAACAGCAGCGGGGCGGTGTCGCGGCACTGGGCGTCGACGATCTCGCCGATGTAGATCACGTGGTCGCCGCCGTCGTACTCGCGCCACGGGACGCAGGACAGGGTCGCCGCGGCCCCGGCGAGCACCGGCGCCGTGGGTCCGTCCTCGAACACCGGGCCGGGGGTCTGCGGCCGGCCGGCGAAGTGCAGGGCGGTGTCGACCTGGTCCGCGGCGAGGATGTTCACCGCGAACGGTGCGCCGGAGAGGAAGCCGCACGCCTTCGACGTGCGGGTCAGGGTGACCTGGCACAGCCGGGGCTCGAGGGAGACGGCGGTGAACGCGGTGACCGTCGCGCCGTGGGGTGTGCCCTCGTGGTTGGCGCAGGTGATCACGGTGACGCCACTTGCGAACTGTCCGAAGATGTTCCGGAGCCGACGCTGTTCCATTTCGGCGCTCCTCCCGGGTCGATCCGTGCTGGTGTGATGTAGACCATAGGAGCGGGTGGGTGCCGGCTGCGATCCGCTGAACGCGGTCGCTATCCGGTTAGCGCGGTCGGCGTGACCGATGGCCTCGTTTGCCCGGAGACGTGTTGCCCATCACACTGGGCAGTGGGTCCCGGGTATACCGGGACGAAGGTCCCGAATGGCGAACGGCGCCGAAGGTCCCGGGGACGGAAACGGAGGTACAGGGTGAGGTCGACGCCTGATCCGGCCGATTGGGACGAAGCCGAGCATGTGGTGTCCGACGCATACTTCCCGCACACCCTGGCCCCGCTGGCCGCCGGTACGGAACCGCACGTCGATGTCCGCGCGCTGCAGCTCGGTCCGCTGCGGCTGGCGCGAATCGGATGGGGCGCCGAGGTCACGGTGCAGTCGGACCATCCGGGTGCCTACGCGGTCAACATCCCCCTGTCCGGGCGCATCGAATCGGTGACGGCGGGCCGCGAGGTGGTCTCGGTGCAGGGACAGGCGTCGGTGTTCCGGCCGGACACCGCCGCCACCATCACCCGCTGGACCGACGACTGCGAGATCGTCGGCGTCAAGCTCGACCGCGACTACCTGGACCGTGAGCTGGCGCGGATCCTGGGACGTCCCGACCTGCAGTTGCCGGAGCAGGTGGACCTGACCGGGGAGGCCGGTCAGAGCTGGATGACCCTGCTGCGTTCGGTGGTCGACCAGCTGCGCGCGGACGAGGAGCTGTGGCGCAACCCATTGGTCGCCGAGCAGCTCTCCGGCGCCCTGACCTCGGCGTTCGTGCTCGCGGTGATGCCCGACGGCGGAACCGGCACCGCGGCGCGACCGCGGATCGTCAAGCGGGTCCTCGACCGCATCCACGAGGATCCGGCCCAGCCGTGGACGTCGGCGGACATGGCCGAGCTGGCGGGCGTGAGCGTGCGCCGCCTCCAGGAGGGATTCCGCGAGTACCTGGGGGTCTGTCCCCGCGACTACCTGCTCGACCTGCGCCTCGAGCGGATCCACGAGGAGCTCGCGGCCGGCGACCCGGCGGCGACGTCGGTCACGGAGGTGGCCATGCGCTGGGGGATGACGCACACCGGCCGCTTCGCCGCCGCCTACCGCCGCAAGTACGGCGTGACCCCGTCCGCGACCCTGCGCGGCTGACGAGACCTACCCGCGGTACCCGAGGTCGGCGCTGAGGTCGTTCGCGGACTTCACCAGGCAGTCCACGGCGAGCGCGCGGAATTCCTCGGGCGTGTGCCGGGCCGCCGACGTCGAGCAGGCGAGCACACCGACCACGGTGCCGGCGGCGTCGCGCACCGGCGCCGCCGCCGAGATGAGGCCCTCCTCGAGCTCGGCGGAGGTGAGCGCGTAGCCCTGGGCGCGCACCCGGGCCAGCTCGGCCCGCAGTTCGTCCGCGTTGCCGACGGTCGCGGTGGCGAGCTTCTCGAAACTCGTGTCGGCGACGACCTGCTCGACGGTGTCGGTGGGGGCCCACGCCAGCAGCGCCCGGCCCATCGACGTCGCGTATGCGGGGACCCGGGTGCCCACCGAGACGTTGATGCTCATGATGCGCCGCACCGGGACCCGGGCGGCGTACACCACCTCGGCGCCGTCGAGAACGCCGAGGGAGGCGGATTCGCCGGTGTACTCGGAGATCTCGACCAGCCGCGGCATGGCGGCCTCGACCAGGGCGTGCGAGGCGGAGTAGTGCTGACCGATGCTGAGCACGCGCGGGGTCAGCGACCATCGGCTGCCCGTGTTGCTCACGTAACCGAGCTTCTGCAGGGTCAGCAGGATGCGGCGGACCGCGGGCCGGGACAGGTCGGTCTTCGCTGCCAGTTCGGCGAGGGACGGGTTGGGGTGCTGTTCGTCGAACGCGAGCAGCACGGCAAAGCCGCGCTCGATGCTTTGGACGAAATCCCGGTCCTGGCTAGGCATTGCTGGCTCCTACCTGCGGTTTCGGCGCCCGGGGCCACCCGGGTGTTGACAATCACCTGTGACTGGACGCACAGTGTGTGTACGCACTGCGATACAGAAGTACGCACAGCGTACAACCCGAGTGGCGAGAGCGCCAGCCCCGCGATCACCACGACAGCTTTCGTGACCATCGTTCGAGCCTCGCCGAGGAGGACACATGACCACCACCGAGAATCCCACCGCCCACGCGTCCGGCAATGCGGCCACCGACAAGTTCAAGAACGAGCGCGTCTCGTCGGACACGTCGGTCGAGCGTGCCGCCGCCATCTACAAGGATGTGCTCGGGGCGTTCGCCGAGATCATCCACAAGCACGAGGTCACCTACGACGAGTACCGCGTGCTCAAGCAGTGGATGATCGACGTGGGCGAGTACGGCGAGTGGCCGCTGTGGCTGGACGTCTTCGTCGAGCACGAGATCGAAGAGGTGCACTACAACCGCAAGCACTTCACCGGCACCAAGGGCAGCATCGAGGGCCCGTACTACGTGGCCGACTCCCCGAAGCTGCCGGCCAAGTGCACCATGCCGATGCGTGAGCAGGACAAGGCGGCCGAGTCCCTGATCTTCAAGGGCCGGGTCACCGACCTCGAGGGCAACGGACTGCAGGGCGCCACCATCGAGTTGTGGCACGCCGACGCGGAGGGCCTCTACTCGCAGTTCGCCCCCGGCATCCCCGAGTGGAACCTGCGCGGCACCGTCGAGTGCGACGACGAGGGCAACTTCGAGATCACCACCCTCAAGCCCGCCCCCTACAAGATCCCCGCCGACGGCCCGACCGGCTGGTTCATCGAGTCCTACGGTGGACACCCGTGGCGCCCCGCCCACCTGCACCTGATGGTGAAGGCCCCCGGCAAGCGCTCGATCACCACCCAGCTGTACTTCCAGGGTGGCGAGTGGGTCGAGGACGACGTCGCGACCGCGACCAAGCCCGAGCTCATCCTCGACCCGCAGCCGAACGCCGAGGGCGTCGACGAGGTGACCTACAACTTCGTGCTCGACCCCGAGGCCTGATCGTCTCCATGGACCGGGTCCACGTGAGTTGACGAATGCCGGTGTCCACCAAGAGGACACCGGCATTCGTCGTCCCCGAGGGTCCACTGTTGCCCGCATCACCGCCGATATCCGATTGTGAGCTGTTCGATGTCCGACCCCGACCTGAAGATCGTCTCGATCGACACGACGATCATCGACGTGCCGCTGGTACGTCCGCACAAGTTCGCCACCACCACCGCCGAGAAGCAGCCCATCCTGCTCGTGGCGATCACCACCGCGGGCGGCGTCACCGGTTACGGCGAGGGCGTCGTGCCCGGCGGTCCGTGGTGGGGTGGTGAATCCGTCGAGACGATGAAGGCGATCGTCGACGGCTACATCGCCCCCTACATCGCCGGCCGCGGCGTCGACGAGATCAGCGGCATCATGGTCGACATCGAACGCGTCGTCTCCGGCGCCCGGTTCGCCAAGGCCGCCGTCGACGTCGCCCTGCACGACGCCTGGGCCCGCGCCCTCGGCGTCGGCGTGCACGCCCTGCTCGGCGGCGCCTTCCGCACCGGGGTCGACGTGCGCTGGGCGCTCGGCGCCGCGCCGGTCGAGGAGATCCTCGAGGAGGTCGAGGAGAAGATGGCGGCCCGCCTGAACTTCGCGTTCAAGCTCAAGATGGGCGCGCTCGACCCGAAGGTCGACACCGAACGTGTCGTCACGATCGCGCAGGCCCTCGAGGGCAAGGCCGGCGTCAGCATCGACGTCAACGCCCGCTGGGACCGGTTCACCGCGCTGCGGTACGTCCCGCAACTCGTCGACGGCGGCGTCGAACTCATCGAACAGCCGACCCCCGGCGAGCAGCGCGAGGTCCTCGCCGAGATCAACCATCTGGTGTCCGCCCCCGTCATGGCCGACGAGTCCGTGCAGACGCCGCACGACGCGCTCGAGATCGCCAAGCTCGGCGCCGCCGACGTCATCGCCCTCAAGACCACCAAGTGCGGTGGGTTGCAACGCAGCAAGGAGGTCGTGGCCGTCGCCAAGGCGGCCGGAATCCGCTGCCACGGCGCCACCTCGATCGAGGGGCCCATCGGCACTGCGGCGTCCATCCACTTCGCCTGCGCCGAGCCCGGGATCAACTACGGCACCGAGCTGTTCGGGCCGCAGCTGTTCGCCGTCGAGCTGCTGCAGACCCCGCTCGACTACTCCGACGGGCAGGTGCACCTCCCGCAGGGGCCCGGCCTCGGCGTCGAACTCGACATGGACGTCGTCAAGCACCTCGCCCGCGACTGACCACACCCGTGCGCGGTTTCGGTAGAAACAGCTACCGAAACCGCGCACGGCCCGAAAGGAGTACGCACCATGGCACTGTTCCACGTTCGCATGGACGTCGACATCCCCCGCGACCTCGATCCCGAGGTGCGGGCCGAGACCGTCGCGCGGGAGAAGGCCTACAGCCAGGAACTGCAGCGCGAGGGCAAGTGGCGGGAGATCTGGCGCATCGTCGGCAAGTACAGCAACATCAGCATCTTCGACGTCGACTCCGCCGACGAACTCCACGAGATCCTGTGGAACCTGCCGCTGTTCCCGTACATGAACATCGAGATCATGCCGCTGACCAAGCACGGATCCGACATCAAGGACTAGTGGCCGCCGGCAGGCCATACTCGGGTAATGGACCTGCCGCTGCACGACGTCTACGCCGAACCGACCCTCGCGGACCTGATGCCGTCCGTGCTCGCGTCCGCGGGGGTGCCCGGCGAGGCCAACCGTCTCGCGCTCGACGAGCAGTCCCGCACCGTCGTGTTGCTCGTCGACGGCATGGGGTGGAACCTGCTGCGGCGCAATGCCGCAGCCGCCCCGTTTCTCACCGGACTCGACGGCCGGCCGATCCGCGCCGGATTCCCCACCACCACCGCGGTGAGCATCGCGTCGCTGGGCACCGGCCTGGCCTCCGGCGCCCACGCCATCACCGGTTACCAGTCCTACGTCGAGGAGATCGACGCCCCGTTCAACTGGCTGCGCTGGACCCTCGCCGGGACCGCGGTCGACCAGCGTGAGCGGCTCGTCCCCGAATGGGTGCAGCCCCACCCGACGGCGTTCGAACGCGCCGACGCCGCCGGGCTCACCGTGACCACCGTCGTGCCCCGCAGCTTCGACGGCAGCGGGCTCACCCGGGCCGTGCTGCGCGGCGGCAACTTCGTCGGTGTCTCCGCCTACGGCGACCTGCTCGCCCACGTCGTCGCTGCCGTCGCCGCCGGCGACCGCACCCTCGTCTACTGCTACCTCGGCGAGGTCGACACGATCGGCCACCTCTACGGACCCGAGTCCCCGTCCTGGACCGCGCAGCTCACCGTCGTCGACCGGTTCGTCGAGCAACTCGTCGCGGCCCTGCCCGCCGGGGCGCGGCTGCTGATCACCGCCGACCACGGCATGGTCGACGCCTCCCGGGGCCGTCGCGCCGACTTCGACCACATCTCCGGCCTCTCGGAGGACGTCGACGCGATCGCGGGCGAACCCCGTTGCCGGCACGTGCACACCCGGCGGCCCGACGCAGTGCTGGAGCGGTGGCGCAACGAACTCGGCGACGACATGTGGATCGGCACCCGCGACGACGTGATCGCCGGCGGCCTGTTCGGCCCGGACCCGTCGCCCGCCGCGTGCCGACGCATCGGTGACGTCGTCGCGATCGGCCTCGGCGAGTCCACGGTGATCCGCTCCGACGGCGAATTGGTCATGTCGCAGCTGCCCGGCCAGCACGGTGCGCTGACCGAGGAGGAGCTGCTGGTGCCGTTGCTGCAGGTCTGAGGGCTGAGGGTCCGGAAGATACGTGTGACGGAGAGTACCTCGACCGCGTACCGGCCTCGTCCTATCGTGGCGTACATGCGCACCCACGGATCGACGATCTGGCACTGGACGGTGAGCCTGCGGGCGATCCTCGTCTTCTGGTTCGTGCGGATCTTCGTGAAGCCGCTCTTCACCTGGTGGCCTGCCACCGACCGGGGCATCGAGACCCTCAGCCGGCTCGACCGTCGCGTCGACAAGCTGCTGCCCCGACCGCGTGGCGTCGACATCGACCCCCTGACCCTCGGCGGGGTGCCCAGCGAGCGCATCGAACCGCCGCGACCCGCCCGGGACTCGCTCGCCGGGGTCACCATCCTGTACTTCCACGGCGGCGCCTTCGTGTTCTGCGGCCTCGCCACCCACCGCACCGTCTGCTCACTGCTCGCCGCCGAGTCGGGGGTTCCGGTGTACTCCGTCGCCTACCGGCAGCTTCCCGTGGGCTCGATCGGTACCTCCGTCATCGACGCGATGGCTGCGTACACCGCGCTGCTCGAGACGGTCGAGGACCCCACCCGCATCGTCGTCGCCGGTGACTCGGCCGGCGGCTACCTGGCGATGAAGGTCGCCGAGATCGCCGCGCTGCGCGGCATGATCCGGCCGGCCGCGGTGATCGGCTACTCGCCGCTGCTCAACCTTGAACTCGAGGAGCACGACCCCGACTTCATGAAGCGCGACGCGTACCTGCCGATGCGGCAGGTCGAGAAGCTACGCGACCGCTGGCTCGCCGGTCCCGACTACATCGAGGGCGAGGAGTCGCCCGTCCGTGCCGATCCGGCGCTGTTCCCGCCCGTGTTCTTCTCCGTCGCCGAGTACGAGATCACCCGACCCGACGTCGAGATCATGACCGGCGCCTTCGACGAGGTGGGCGCGACGGTCGAGACCCACCTGTGGGCCGGTCAGGTACACGCCTTCCCGGTGATAGGGCAGGTGCTGCCCGAGGCCCGCACGCTGCTGCACTACAGCATCGACTTCGTGCGGCGCACCGTCGTCGCGCAGGAGCGTCGCCACACGGCATGACCCCGTCGTGGCGGCCCGATGTCACATCCATTCGATCTGAGTGACGCGGTGTGACATTCGGCCGCGTGCCCGAGCGGTCAGGTGTTGGTGTCGGACGGGTTCGGGGTGTCGGGGAACCCGGCGGACGGGGGGCCGTCCTCGCCGGCCGTGCACGTGACCCCGAGGGTGTAGGCGCTCATCGACAGCGATCCGTACGCGAAGCCGTCGACCAGGGGTTCGACGAGATCGTCGCCCACACCAGCCAGGCCCGCGAGGTACAGCAGCGGGAGGAAGTGATCCGTGGTGGGGACCGCGTGCTCGAAGTCGGCGTGCCCGTCGAGACTCGCGACACCGTCGGGGCGGTCCATGATCATGACCCGCGCCGCCGCGTCGAACCGGTGCGCCCAGTCGAACCCCTCGTCCGGGAGGCGCCGATCCATGCCGGCGAGGTTGTGCACGATGTTGCCGCTGGCCACGACGAGAACGCCCCGTTCGCGTAGCGGCGCGAGCTTCGCGCCGAGTTCGAGGTGGTAGTCGAAATCCTGGTAGGCGTTCAGGCTCAGCTGCACGACCGGCACGTCCGCGGCCGGGAAGGCGTGGGTGAGCACCGACCAGGTGCCGTGGTCGATGCCCCACGAGTCGACGTCCGCGCCGACCCAGGTCGGATGCACGACGTCGGCGATCTCCTCGGCCAGTTCGGGCAGCCCCGGCGCCGGGTACTGCACGTCGAACAGTTGCTGCTCGAAGCCGAAGAAGTCGTGGATCGTGCGCGGGCTGGGCATGGCGGTGACGGCGGTGGCGTTGATGAACCAGTGCGCTGAGATCGCGAGGATCGCACGCGGCGTGGGGACCGCGCGCCCGAACTCCCGCCACGCCCGGGTGTAGCGGTTCGCGTCGAGCGCGTTGCGGGGGCTGCCGTGCCCGAGGAACGCGGCCGGCATGCGCGCGGACGGTTCGGCGGCCACGTCAGACGAGCCTCGGCCGGAGCCATTCCACGAGGTCGTCGAGGACCTGCTTCTTCTCCGGTTCGTTGAACACCTCGTGGTAGAGGCCGTCGTACAACTTCAGGGTCACGTCCGGCGACCCGACCCGCTCGGCGACGAGCCGGCTGCCGGCCGGGGCGGTCAACCGGTCCTCGGCGCCGTGCTGCAGCAGGATCGGCAGGTTCAGCGCAGGCAGCCGGTCGGGGAGGCTCTCCCCGGTGACGACGAGGGCCCGCGCGATGCCGGCGGGCACGAGCCCGTGGTGCACCAGCGGATCGGCTTCGTACGCGGCGACGACGTCGGGGTCGCGGGAGACGCCCGCGGAGTCGAGCTTTTGCACCGGTAGCTGCGGCAGCACGCGCCCGATGAGCTTGCCGAGTTCGACGACGACGCGCGGCGTGCCGGAGGTGACGTCGACCGCGGGGCCGGAGAGGACGAGGGCGGTGAGCTCGTCGGGGTGTTCGAGCGCGTAGGCCAGGGCGACGGCCCCGCCCATGGAGTGGCCGAGCAGGAACCGCGGCAGGCCGGGATTGTCGAAGGAGGCGATGCCGAACAGCCGGTTCACGTCGCCGGTGTACTCGGCCATCTCCCGCAGATATACGCGCCTGCCGCCGGAGCGGCCGTGCCCGCGGTGGTCGAGCGCGTACACCGTGAGGCCGAGATCCCCGAGGCGCTCGATCACGTGGTCGTATCTACGTGCGTGTTCGCCGAACCCGTGGCACAGCACGAGCACGCCGGTCGGGTCCCCGCCGGGCGACCACACGTCGTAGACGATGCGGGTGCCGTCGGCACTGGTGAACGAAGTCTCGGTTCGCTGCATGATCGCTCCTCACCGCGTGGATCCGCCGCCGGATCGGGTCATCCTTCCACGAAACGCCGCCGGATCGGTGCGCATTGCGGCGACCGCGCGGCTGTGTGTGCTGTGTGTTCAGTCCTCGGGTCCCGGCGGTGCCTCGCTGGTCATCGACCGTCGCAGCGCGAGGATCAGGCTCGACATCGCCGACGAGCGGGGCGCGTCGCTGCGGACCACGCCGCACACCGGGACGCTGAGGCGATTGCGCGCCTCGCGCATGTAGGCCAGACCCGTCCGTGGGGTCTCCGCGGCGGTGCTCGGGTACAGGACCGTCCACGCCCGCGGATTGGTGATGACGTCGAGGGTGGCGGTGTGGTCGCTCGCGATCGACGGCCCGAGCTGCACCCGGCGTCCCACCGCGCGGAAGGCGTCCTCGATCACCGTGTGGATGAGCACCTGGCTGGGCCGGGGCGGCAGCAGCAGCGGGTAGGGCGCCAGGTCGCCGAGGTCAACGGTGGAGAACGCGGAAAGCGGGTGCCGGCTCGACGTGACGATGACCAGGTCCTCGATCCCCAGTTCCACGGTCTCGAGACCCGGGCGGTCGACGCCGCCGCGGATCAGGGCGACGTCGGCGTCGCCGCCGGCGACGGCGTCGATCCGGTCGGCGAAGCTCTTGATGACGAACTCGATGTCGATCGCCGGGTACTGCTCGCGGACGTGGGCGATGGCATCGAGGCTCTGGGACGCGAAGGTCATGTTCGCGGCGATGCGGATGCGGTTGCGCGGTTCGCGCGCCACCGCATACGCCTGCGCCTCGAGGCTGAGCACCTGCTGCGCGATGGGGACCAGCCGCGAACCGGCGGGGGTCAGCCGCACCACCCGGGTGGACCGCTCGAACAGCGACGTATCGAGTTCCTTCTCGAGCCGGGTGATCTGGTGACTGATGGCGGACTGGGAGATGAAGCACTTCTGCGCGGCCTTGCTGAAGCTCAGCTCCTCGCTCACGGCGAGGAAGTAACGCAGCTGCCGGAAGTCCATGCCCCCAATCCTACTTATGAGCGATCGAGATAAGACTTCCGCGAATACGGCAGGTTGGTGGCCATCGGTCTGCCGTCTCCATACGGTGGTTGTCATACATCGACTTCAAGGTGGAGGTAGAGGTAATCGTGGGCAGCACAGCAGTGACCGATCGGACCGAGGTCGTCGTCGTCGGTTCGGGCTTCGGCGCGCTGGCAACGGCGAAGAAGCTCGCCAAGGCCGGGACGCCGTTCGTCCTGATTTCGGAGACCACCGAACATCTCTTCCAGCCCCTGCTGTACCAGGTCGCCACCGGCGTGCTCTCGGCCGGCGAGATCGCCCCGTCGATCCGCTCCATCCTCGCCAAGTACCCCAGCGCGGACGTCCGCCTCGGCCGGGTCGTGGACGTGCGGCCGGACGTGCACGAGGTCGACTACGTTGCCGGCGGCGTCGTCCACACCGTCGGGTACCGCTCGCTCGTCGCGGCGACGGGTGCGCGCCAGGCCTACTTCGGCCGCGACGAGTTCGAGAAGGTCACCTACGCCCTCAAGACCGTCGAGGACGCCGAGCGGCTGCGCCGGCAGATCCTGCGGTGCTTCGAGGAGGCGCACACCACCACCGACCCGGAGCGCCGCCGCAACCTGCTGAGCTTCGTGGTCATCGGTGCCGGCGCGACGGGCGTCGAGCTCGCCGGCCAGATCAAGGAACTCGCGGGCCGCTACTTCGAGCAGTCGTTCCACGACATCAGCGCCGACGACGTCTCCGTCACCCTCGTCGAGGGCGCGGGCGAGGCCCTCCCGGCCTTCGGTGGCAAGCTCAGCGAATACACCAAGCAGTCGCTGGAGAAGTCGGGTGTCGACGTCGTGCTCGGCACCTTCGTCACCGACATCGACGAGCACGGTGCCACGCTCAAGGCGGGCGACGAGGAGCGCCGGATCACCGCCGAGACGATCATCTGGTCGGCCGGCGTGCGCGCCAACGACTTCGCCGGAGTCCTCGCCGAGCGCACCGGTTGCGCCACCGACCGTGCGGGCCGGCTGCTGGTCAACCCGGACCTCACCGTGGGCGGCTACGCCGACGTGTACGCCATCGGCGACATGACGTCGCTGAACAACCTGCCCGGGCAGTCGCCCGTCGCGATGCAGGGCGGCCGCCACGTCGCGCGGACCATCCTCGGCAAGCAGCCGGTGGGCACCCGATTCAAGTACCGGGACAAGGGCAGCATGGCCATCATCAACCGCTTCCGCGCGATCACCCGCGTCGGAAAGATCGAGCTGAGCGGCTTCATCGCCTGGGTGCTGTGGCTGGCCGTGCACCTGGTCTACATGGTGGGCTTCCGCAACCGCTACGTCGCGGTGATGTCGTGGTTCGGATCCTTCCTCGGTCACCGGCGCCCGCACTTCCACTACGCGCAGGAGCAGCACCGGCTCGACGCCGATGTCCCCGACGACGTGACCGTCACCGCTGTACCTGCCCGGGTCGACCGCGCTCCCGAGAAGAAGCCGGAACCCGAGAAGGTCAGCGTCCGATAGGACGACTCGACGAGAACCGGGCCCCGTGCCGTTCACTGCGAACGGCACGGGGCCCGGTCTTCTCGCTGCCCCTGCCCCCTGCCCCCGGCCTCTGCCGCGGCACCCGTCGCGCATCCGCACCCGGGTGCAGTGTGTTCGCCGGGAATGCCGGGGGACGTGTGTGGTTGGATGCGGCATGACGACTCTTGCCGAGAAGGCCGTAGCGCTGAAGTCTCTGCACGTTCCGGGTGACCCGGTGGTGCTGCCGACCGTGTGGGATGCCTGGTCGGCGAACCTGGCGGTGCAGGCCGGTTTCGCCGCGTTGACGATGGGCAGCCATCCGGTGGCCGACTCGGTCGGCAAGCCGGACAACGAGGGTATGACGTTCGAGGAGCTGCTGACCCGGGTCCGGCAGGTCACCGCAGCGGTCGACGTCCCGATCTCGGTGGATGTGGAGTCCGGTTACGGCGAGGCCCCCGCTCGGATCGTCGAGGGGCTGCTCGGGGCGGGCGCTGTCGGATTGAACGTCGAGGACACCGTGCACAGTGAGGGCGGCCGGCTGCGCGAGCCGGCCGAGCACGCCGAGTACGTGGCCGGGTTGCGTGCCGCCGCCGACGCCGCCGGCGTGCACCTGGTGGTCAACGCCCGCACCGACCTGTTCGTCAAGAAGATCGGTGACGAGTCCGACCGGGTGGACCGGGCGATCGACCGCCTGAAGCTGGCCGCAGATGCCGGCGCCGATGTGCTCTATCCGGTGGGCTTCCACAGCGACGAGGTCCAGCGGCGACTGACGTCGGAGCTGCCGTTGCCGGTCAATGCGATCGCCCACCCGGCGAAGAACGATCTCGCGTCGCTCGCTGCTCTCGGCGTCGCCCGGATCAGCTTCGGGCCGTTGCTGCAGGCCACCCTGGCCGAGCGGGCGGGTGAGCTGCTGGGGCGGTGGCGCTGAACGATCGCGCAGCGCGCGTTCGCCGGCCGGGTGACTCCGCCGACGTCCCACTCCGCACCGCTCGGCGACCGCCGACGGTCGTCCGTCACGGCTCCGTCCGCGCCGCCAGCACGTCCAGGTAGTGCTGGTTGTACATCACGCCGAGCACGTTGCCGAACGGGTCGACCACCGAGGCGGTGACGAATCCGGGGCCGTGCTCGACCGGCTTGTCGTGCACCGTCGCACCCATCGATTCGAGCCGCTCGAGGGCGGCCGCGGGATCGTCGACGTGCCAGTAGGTCGTCGCGGGGCCGGGCTGCCCGGGGCGCTCGTGGGCGACGAACCGGCCGTCGACGATCCCGAGTTCGTGCCCGTAGTCGCCGGTGCGGAACTCGAGGTATGCAAGCCTGCCCTCGACGGAGCGTCGGAAGTACGGCTCGACGCCGAGCAGTTCGGTGTACCAGGCACCGGCGGCCGTCAGGTCGTCGGCGAAGAAGCTGACGGTGGAGAGTCCTCGCAACATGGCTCGTTCCTTTCCTCGGGGGGTGTCGACATCCATCCTGCGGGCGAAAGCGCTCACCTTCCGAGCACTTTTCGTGAGACATTTCGGGGATGCGCGCCGACCGTCTCGTCGCCGTCCTGCTGCTCCTGCAGAGCCGTGGGCGGGTGACCGCCGCCGAGCTCGCCGCCGAACTCGAGGTGTCCGTGGCCACTGCTCGCCGCGACCTCGAGGCGCTGTCCGCGGCGGGGATCCCGGTGTATCCGCAGCCCGGACGCGGCGGTGGGTGGTCGCTCGTCGGCGGCGCCCGCACCGACCTCAGCGGGCTCTCGGCCGCCGAGGCGCAGGCACTGTTCCTGCTCGTCGGCCCCGCGGCGGCCGTCTCCGGTGAGGTCAAGACCGCCCTGCGCAAGCTGGTGCGGGCGCTGCCGACGACGTTCCGGGCCGACGCCGAGGCCGCTGCGGACGCCACGATGATCGATCCCACCCGGTGGGGCGCGCGAGACCGGCACCGGCCCGAGACGGTCGATGTTCTGCAGGCCGCCGTCGTGCGGCGACGGAGAGTGCGCCTCGTCTACACCGACAGCGCGCGCGAGCGTAGTGAGCGGCTGGTGGACCCGTGGGGTCTCGTCGACAAGGACGACATCTGGTACCTGATCGCGGGGACCGATCGCGGCCAGCGCACCTTTCGCGTCGATCGGATCGTCCGGGCCGAACCGACCGACGAACCGGCCGCGCGCCCGGACGGCTTCGCGCTCGACGCCGCGTGGCGGCACGTCGTCGGCGAGGTCGAGCAGCGGCGGTCACGTACCTGGGCGACCGTCCTGCTCGCGGCCCGGTTCGTGCCGATCCTGCGCGACCACTTCGGCCGGCACTGCCACGCCGCCGGCGAACTCGGCGACGGGCGCGTCCGGGTCCGCGTCGCCGCACCGACGCCGCTGGACATCGCTCGCACTCTCGCCGGCTGGGGCGCGATGATCGAGGTGACCGAACCGCCTTCCGTCCGGGCGGAACTCGCGCGGATCGGCGCGGAGCTCACCGGCCGCTACCGCGATCCGGAAAGCACCGGTGCGGCACCGGAACGGGATTGCCGGTAGATCCGGCTCGCGGAAGACGTGTGCAGGTCTCCCGTGGTGGCGACGATCCGGCGTGCCGTGCGGGTATTCGGTGACGTGGACGATCGGCGGGTCGAATCGGCTTGTGCGAGAGGAAGTGACGTCGCCGGCGAACGGCGGCGATTCGTTCGGCGTCCCCTCCGTCGCGCCCGCACGGCGCGGCCCGCCGTGCGTGGCCGGACGGGATCCCGGTCGTGCCGGGGGTAGACTCCCGGCATTGTGGGAGAGCCTGGGGATCGCGACGCCGTGGACGCCATCGTCGCGCATTGGGCCGTGGCCCGTCCCGAACTCGACGTGTCGGGGCTGAAGGTGTT
Organism: Rhodococcus sp. ENV425; assembly: GCF_002887785.1. Lineage (NCBI taxonomy): Bacteria > Bacillati > Actinomycetota > Actinomycetes > Mycobacteriales > Nocardiaceae > Rhodococcus > Rhodococcus sp. ENV425. The sequence goes on along the minus strand of NZ_PCZU01000190.1, from coordinate 5,509 downwards.
CGGTCGCCTCCACCGGAGCTTCCTCGTCTACAAGTCCCGCATCGCGCCCACGTTCGAGGAGCACGGGATCAACGATTCGGGGTTCGACGTTCTCGCCTGCCTGCGCCGCGCCGTGCCGCATCATCGGCTCACCGCGGGGGAGCTGGCCGACCAGACGCTGGTCACCACCGGCGGGCTGTCGCTGCGCGTCAATCGGCTCGAGCAGGCGGGCCTGGTGACCCGATCGAAGGACAGCCAGGACGCCCGGGTGGTGTATGTCGAGCTCACACCCGCCGGTGCCGCGCTCGTCGACTCGGTCGCCGACGCGCACTTCGCCAAGTTGCGCGCGATGCTCGGCGACCTCGACGCCGGCGAGCGCGAGACGCTGGCGCGCCTGCTCGCCCGTCTGGAGCACTCCGCCCGAGCGGCCGAGTTCGAGGACTCGGGCACCGGTGTGGGCGTGGACTCGGACGCCGATCGGCCGGTCTGACGCCGCAGTCGGGCGTCCGCCGAGAAAAATTTCGGGGACCTCTATGGCCCCCGCCACACCGCTGTGACCTGCGTCTCCTCCGTTTCGGCCCCGTAAATCCGGCGTAACGACCGGCTGATCTGGGCATTCGGCTATTGACCTCTTTGCGCTAAGACGATACAAATCTCTTAGTGCAAAGATATCGACTCGGCGCGCACCACCCTCCGGCTCCGCGAGCAGCGTGGTCCGCGTCCGTCCCGACCGAACGGACCTCCCTCATGCCCATTGCGTACGCGTCCCCTCTCCAGGTGGGACCCGCCGAGCACGAGCCCGAGTCCGTCGACACGGTCGACGAGATCCTCGTCGCCGGCCGATGGCAGCGTGGACTCGGTGAGTGCATCGAGTCCGTCGACCCCGCCCCCGGCCGGGTCTTCGCGAGCCTGCACACCGCGACCGTCGACGACGTCGACCGGGCCGTCACCGAAGGTCTGCGCGCCGCCCGCGGCGGGTGGTCGGCACTGCTCCCGCACGAGCGTGCACGGGTCCTGCACCGCGTCGGCAACGCCCTCGACGACGAGGCCGAACGGGTGGCACGGCTCCAGACCCTCGACACCGGCAAGACACTGACCGAGACCCGGGCCCTGGTTGCCAGCGCCGCCAACACGTTTCGCTACACCGCGGCCGCACTCGAGACGATGGACTCCGCACTGACCACGCCGCGGGGGCCGTGGTTGACCATGTCGACGTACCAGCCGATGGGCGTCGTCGCCGCGATCACGCCGTGGAACTCACCGATCGCGTCCGACGCCCAGAAGATCGCCCCGGCCCTCGCCGCCGGCAACGCCGTCGTGAGCAAGCCGCCGGTGTGGGCGCCGTGGGTGACGCTGCGTCTCGCCCGCATCTGCGAGGCGGCCGGGCTGCCCGCGGGGGTGCTCTCGGTCCTGCCGGGATCCGGGCGCACCGTCGGCGAGGCGCTGGTCCGGCACCTGGACGTCGCCAAGGTCACCTTCACCGGCGGCACCGAAACCGGCCGTCACCTCGCGCATCTCGCCGCCGACAAGCTCATGCCGATCACGCTCGAACTCGGCGGTAAGTCCCCGACGATCGTGTTCGAGGACGCCGATCTCGAACAGGCCCTCGCCGGCGTCCTCTACGGCGTCTTCTCCTCGTCCGGGCAGAGCTGCATCGCCGGATCCCGGATCTTCGTCCACCGCAGCATCGCCGAGACCTTCACCGGCGAACTCGTCCGGCGCGCAGCGGCCCTGCGTCTCGGCCCCGGCGCGGACCCGCGCACCCGGGTGGCTCCGATGGTCACCTTCGCGCACCGGGACCGGGTGGCCGCGATGGTCGACGACGCCGTCGCCGCCGGGGCCCGGGCGTTGTGCGGGGGCGCGATCCCGGCCGACGAACGGCTCTCGTCCGGCGCGTACTACCCGCCCACGGTGCTCACCGGAGCCGACAACGCCGCGACGATCTGCCGCGAGGAGGTCTTCGGTCCGGTGGCCGTCGTGCTGCCCTTCGACGACGAGGAGGACCTGATCGCGCAGGCGAACGACTCGGTATACGGGTTGGCCTGCGGCATCTGGACCTCCGACTACCGGCGGGCGTGGCGCGTGGCCGGCGCGGTGAAGGCGGGCACCGTCTGGATCAACACCTACAAGCAGTTCAGCATCTCGACGCCCTTCACCGGTCTCGGCGACAGCGGTCTCGGCACCGAGAAGGGACGCGAGGGCATCCGCCAGTACTGCGATCAGAAGAGCATCTACCTCGACCTGTCCGGCGAACCGATCGCCTGGGCCACCCCCGACCCGACAGAAACCCGAAAGGACTTTTCCCGGTGACCGATTCGATTACCGCGACCCACGACCGCACCGCCCACCCGTACAGCCCCGCCTACGCCGTCGCCGGCTTCGGGTTCGTCTCCGGCGCCCTGTCGGTCGACGAGCGCGGAATCGCCGTCGACGGTACGACCCCCGCCCTCGACGCCGCGATCGCCCGCCTCGGCGAGCGCCTCGCGACCATCGGCATGACCCTGGCCGACGTCGTCAAGACCACGTACTTCGTGACCGACGTGACGCTCCGCGACGAGGCGAACCGCCACTACGAGAAGGTCTTCGCCGAGCCCCGGCCCGCCCGCTCGTTCGTCGAGGTCGCCGCCCTGCCCTACGGCGCCACCGTCGAGATCGAAGCCGTCGCGCATCGCGCCTGAACCCCCACCGCACGAAAGGACCCACCGTCATGGCCGCACCCGAGAAGACCACCGTCGACCTCGAAGCCCTCATCGACTCCTGCATCGCCAGCCGCGACAGCCGCTACGAGGACTGGGACACCCTCGGCTTCCAGGCCGCCAAGGGCGGAGATCGCTTCAAGCGTGCCCAGATCCGCTACATCGGCTCCGGTGCCACCGGCAACCACGAGGGCGACGCCCGCACGCTGCCCGCCGAGCACTTCACCCTGTCCAACATGCGGCTGCCCGCCGGTGCGGTCGGCCCCGAGCACACCCACCACGACGTCGAAGAGGTGTTCTTCGTGCTCGAGGGTGAGCTCGAGGTCGCGGTCCACGACGTCGAGGACGGCACCCGGAAGGCCGTCCGCCGGCTCGGCTACCGCGACATGATCCGCGTTCCCGCCGGCGTGCCGCGCAGCCTCGCGAACGTGGGCGACACCGACGCCCTGTTCTGCGTGATCATCGGCGCCGCGAAGCCGCAGCTGCCCACCTACCCGCCGAGCTCGGAGATGTACGGCGTCACCCGCTGACGCCGCCGAGAAGACCCTCCACCGACAGGGAGATCACCGATGGAGCAGTCCGTCCGACGTCGCCTCCGCGTCCACCAGAAGACCTGGGAGGCAGACGGAGTCACCAGCGTGACGTTCGTCGATCCGACCGGTGCGCCGTTGCCGCAGTGGCAGCCGGGCGCGCATCTCGCCCTGCACCTGCCGAACGGTGTGGTGCGCGAGTACTCGCTGTGCTCGGATCCGCGGGACACCACGCGCTGGACGGTCGCCGTGCTGCGCGCCGAGCGCTCCCGCGGGGGCAGCGCCTACGTGCACGAGTCGCTGCAGATCGGCGCGGAGATCGACGTCGACGGACCGCGCAGCGCCTTCGCCCTCGACGCCGCCGCGACCGACCACGTCCTCGTGGCCGGCGGCATCGGCATCACCCCGATCGTCGCGATGATGCGGGAGCTGCGGGCGACGGGACGGCCGTGGCGCCTGCTCTACGCCGGACGCTCCCGGCAGGCCATGGCGTTCGTCGACGAGATCGCCGCCCATCCCGCCGAGCAGGTGACCGTCCACGCCGACGACGAGGCCGGGGGCCTGCCGGACCTCGCCGGGCTGCTGTCCGGCCTGCCGCCGACCGCCGTCGTCTACTGCTGTGGTCCCGCCCCCCTCATGGACGCGGTAGCCGCGACCGTCCCGGACCCCGGTCAGGTGCGCACCGAACGGTTCGCGGCCCCGGAACCGGCGCCGCGCCAGGGGGAGGACACCGCCTTCGACGTGATCGTCGAGAGCACCGGCCGCCGCATCCCGGTGCCGCCGACCGTGTCGGTGCTCGACGCCCTCGCCGCCGCCGGTGTGCCCGTACCCAGCTCGTGCACCGAAGGCATCTGCGGGACGTGCGAGGTCGGGGTGATCAAGGGCGACGTGGACCACCGCGACTTCCTGCTCACCGAGTCCGAACACGCCGCCGGATCGACGATGTTCCCGTGCGTGTCCCGTTGCCGCTCCGCCGAACTCGTACTGGATCTGTGAGAAGGGAACCGGAACGCATGTACCACCACCAACTTCCGCGCTACAGCGACTCGCCCGTCTGCCGGCTGCGCGCCCTGCGCTCGGTGACCCTCTCGGTGCCGGACCCCGCCGCGTCGCGGGACTTCTACCACGAGGCCTGGGGACTGACGACCGTCGATGCCGACGGCGACCGATTCTGGCTGCGCGCCACCGGACCCGAGCATCACGTGCTCGCGGTCGAACGGGCCGACGTCAACGCGCTGGGACGGATCAGCTTCGCCCTCGCCACCCCGCGCGAGGTCGACGACGCCGCACTGGCCCTCGACCGGCTCGGCATCCCGCTGCTGCGCACGCCGGGCCCGCTCGACGACGCCGGGGGCGGCTACGGCCTGCAACTGGTCGATCCGGAGGGGCGGTGCCTCGAGTTGTCGGCCGACACCCACGCGGTGACCGAGCAGGAACCGGCCGGCCGCCGGGCCATCCCCCGCAAGATCGCCCACGTCGTGCTCAACACGACCGACATCGAACGCACCACCGCCTTCTACACGCAGGTGCTCGGCATGCGGGTCTCCGACTGGTCGGAACGGCAGATGTCCTTCCTCCGCTGCAACTCCGACCACCACGTCATTGCGCTCAACCGGGCGTCGTGGCCCTCGCTCAACCATGTGGCGTACGAGATGCAGAGCCTCGATCACTTCATGCGCGGCATCGGCGGGCTCCGGGCGCACGGCATCGCGCCGCAGTGGGGCCCGGGCCGGCACGGCCCCGGCGACAACACCTTCTCCTACTTCACCGACCCCGCGGGCCTGGTGTGCGAGTACACCTCCGAGGTCGCCCAGATCGACGAGGACGCCTGGCTGTGCCGCACGTGGAAGCGCACACCGGAACTGTCCGACCAGTGGGGGACGGCCGGGCCACCCACCACGACCGTGCGCGCCGCCATGGCCGGCAGCCCCGACCCGGGTCACCGCGACCGCGTCGAGGCCCGCGACGCCGACTACTTCTACGGGGCCGGCCTCGCGGCCGGAGCGCCGTCGTGACCGCGGACGCCGCGGTGACCGGGCACCTGCACGTCGCGCGGCTCGGGACGGGGGAGCCGGTGCTCCTGCTGCACGGCATCGGCGGCAACGCGAACTCGTGTGCACCGCTCGCGGCGGAACTCGCCGCCCGCGGACACGCGACGTACCGGCTCGACGCCGCGGGGTACGGCCGCTCCGCCGACCCGGTCGAGGTCCGGCACGACCACGCGACGGACGTCCTGGACGTCCTCGACGACATCGACCCGGTCCGGCCCGTGCACCTGGTGGGCACGTCGTGGGGCGGAGTCGT
>NZ_PCZU01000189.1:6651-9166 GCF_002887785.1 Rhodococcus sp. ENV425 | reverse complement strand
CTGCGCAAGGAACTGAACTCGCTCGTCGCCATGCACCACCACCGCACCGGCAAGCCGCACGGGGTCATCCACGGGGAGCTGCGGCGGCAGTGCGGCGGCCCGCCGACCGCGATCGCCACGGCCGAGCAGCTGGGCGACCGCATCGCCCTGCTGCGTCAGTGGTGAGCCGGCCGACGGTGAACCGGCCGAGGGCACACTCCCGGAACGGCGAAACGGGCGACCACTCGCGGTGGTCGCCCGTTTCGGGTCGGGTCTCGGAGTCGGTCGGCTCCGGAACGGTGGATCAGACGGCGGCTTCGGCGTCGGACTCGGTCACGATCGTGGCGCCGAGTTCACGCAGCCGGTCGGTGTGCTCCTTGGCGTGGTGGCCGCAGAAGAGCAGCTCGCCACCGGTGGCAAGGACGGCACGGACGCGAGCGGCTGCACTGCACCGATCGCAGCGGTCTGCGGCGGTCAACTTCGGGCTGGTCAACGTTCCGGGCATGACTCCTCCAAACTGGCCACCACTGTCGTCGGTTGCCTGGGGTCTGGTCCGCCGCACCGGGCCGGCGCGGTGGATCTACTGTGTCAGACGATTCCCGTTCATGCGTTGTTCCAATCCTCCGGAAATCGTGTCGCGTTTCACCCCGGAACCGGCCGAATGCCGACGACGTGCGGTTTCGCGGCTGCGGGTGTTCGCTCACAGCGCAGAGCCCTCGGCGCCGTCGCGGGCCCGGAACGGTCGTCGAGAGGGGTCGCGGTGACGGATCGGCTGGTACACATCTGCGCGCGGGCCGACTGGGAGCGGGCGCAGCACAGCGGGGCGTTGACCCCCGAGTCGCTCGCCGCGCAGGGGTTCGTGCACCTGTCGGCCCCGGAACAGGTGCACCTGCCGGCGAACCGGTTGTTCGCCGGCCGCACGGACCTGGTGCTGTTGCACATCGACCCGGCCCGGCTCGCGGACGAGGTGCGGTTCGAGCCGGGCGTGCCGGGCGATCCGGCGGGGATGGCGTTCCCGCACCTCTACGGCCCCCTCCCCGTTGCCGCGGTCACCGCAGTCGTCGACTACCTCCCCGACGAAAACGGACGGTTCGGACATCTCTGACGGTGCGCCGTCACCCGTGTCCGCCGTGAGCCCTACTCTGGCGGCATGAACGTCGAAGTGACGCCTCTTCCCGGGATCGGTGTGCGCAAGGACTTCGAGCTGGCGTCGGGTCGTCGGATCGGGGTCATCACGCATCGGGACGGCCATTCGGACCTGATCATCTCGAAGGCGGACGATCCCGACGCCTGCGCCGCCTCGCTGCCGCTGACCGTCGAGGAGGCGGCCACACTGAGCAACCTGCTCGGCGCGCCCCAGCTCGTCGCCCAGCTCCAGGAGGACCACCGGTAGCTGCCCGGGATCATCACCCGGCAGCTGCACATCCACGACGGCTCCCGCTTCGACGGGGCGGTGCTCGGGGACACGGCGATGCGGACCCGCACGGGCGTGTCCGTCGTCGCGGTGATGCGCGCGGGGCAGGTGACGCCGTCGCCGGGACCGGACTTCGTGCTCACCGGGGGAGACATCCTCGTCGCCGTCGGCACCGCCGACGGGCTGGACGCCGCGGCCAGGATCCTGCGCAACGGCTGACGGATGAACTCGACCACGCTCGCCCTGATCGAACTGGGGGCGGTGTTCTTCGCCCTGGGGGTGCTCGGACGGGTCGCCGCGCGATTCGCCATGTCGCCGATCCCGTTCTACCTCCTCGGCGGTCTGGCGTTCGGCACCGGCGGCTTCGTCCAGCTCGGCGACATCAGCGAATTCAGTCACGTCGCCAGTGAGATCGGCGTGGTCCTGCTCCTGCTGCTTCTCGGGCTGGAGTACACGGCCTCCGAGCTCATGACCGGGCTCAAACGTTCCCGCGCGGCGGGTCTGCTCGATCTCGTGCTCAACGCCGCGCCGGGGGCGGCGATCGCGCTGCTGCTCGGTTGGGGTGCGACGGGGGCGTTCGTCCTCGGGGGCATCACCTACATCTCGTCCTCGGGCATCATCGCCAAGACGCTGACCGACCTCGGCCGTCTGGGTAACCGGGAGACTCCCGTGGTGCTGTCGATCCTCGTCTTCGAGGACCTCGCGATGGCGGTGTACCTGCCGATCCTGACCGCGGTGCTCGCCGGGGTCAGCCTGATCGGTGGACTCGAGGCCGTCGCGATCGCCCTGGGCCTGGTCACGATCGTGCTCGTGCTGGTGCTGCGGTACGGGCGTTACGTCTCCGCGGTGCTCGACAGCCCGGACAGCGAGACGCTGCTGCTCAAGCTGCTCGGGGCCGCGCTCCTCGTCGCGGGCGTCAGCTCGGCGATGCAGGTGTCGGCGGCGGTCGGTGCGTTCCTGCTCGGCATCGCGATCTCGGGGTCGACCGCCCACAATGCGGCTCGCGTCCTCGAGCCCCTGCGGGACCTGTTCGCGGCGATCTTCTTCGTGTTCTTCGGCCTCAACACCGATCCGACCGCGATCCCCCCGGTGCTGGGGTGGGCGGTGCTGCTCGCCGTCGTC
>NZ_PCZU01000189.1:0-6613 GCF_002887785.1 Rhodococcus sp. ENV425 | reverse complement strand
CCGGCTGGTGGGCGGCCCGCCGGCACGGCATCGGCACCATGGGCCGGGCCCGCGCGGGCGCCGCACTCATCGCCCGCGGCGAGTTCTCCATCGTCATCGCCGGACTGGCCGTCACCTCCGGCCAGGTGGACGCCGAGCTCGCCGCCCTCGCCTCGGCGTACGTGCTGATCACGGCGGTGCTCGGACCCGTCGCGGCACGGATCGTCGAGCCCGTCACCCGCACCGTGGTGCCCCGGCTACGCGAACGGCCGTCGGCTGCGGAGCCGACGGCCGATCGCCGTGAAGCGGAAGAGTTCTAGACGTCGATCCTCAGTCGAGGTAGTCGCGCAGCACCTGCGACCGCGACGGGTGCCGCAGCTTCGACATGGTCTTCGACTCGATCTGCCGGATCCGTTCGCGGGTGACCCCGTAGACCTGCCCGATCTCGTCGAGGGTCCGGGGCTGACCGTCGGTCAGGCCGAACCGCAGCCGGACGACGCCGGCCTCGCGCTCGGACAGGGTCTCGAGCACCGACTGCAGCTGGTCCTGCAGCAGCGTGAACGACACCGCGTCGACGGCGACCACGGCCTCGCTGTCCTCGATGAAGTCGCCGAGCTGGCTGTCGCCCTCGTCGCCGATGGTCTGGTCGAGGGAGATCGGCTCACGCGCGTACTGCTGGATCTCCAGCACCTTCTCCGGCGTGATGTCCATCTCCTTGGCCAGTTCCTCCGGGGTGGGCTCGCGCCCGAGGTCCTGGAGCAGCTCGCGCTGGATGCGGCCGAGCTTGTTGATCACCTCGACCATGTGCACCGGGATGCGGATGGTGCGGGCCTGATCGGCCATCGCGCGGGTGATCGCCTGGCGGATCCACCACGTGGCATACGTGGAGAACTTGTAACCCTTCGTGTAGTCGAACTTCTCCACCGCACGGATCAGACCGAGGTTGCCCTCCTGGATCAGATCCAGGAATGCCATGCCACGGCCGGTGTAGCGCTTGGCGAGCGAGACGACGAGACGCAGGTTGGCCTCGAGCAGGTGGTTCTTGGCGCGGTTGCCGTCGCGGCAGATCCAGTTCAGGTCGCGGCGCTGCGCGACCGGCAGCTTCTCGCCCTTGTCGGCGTACTCCTGCAGCCGATAGGTGGCGTACAGGCCGGCTTCGATGCGCTTGGCGAGCTCGACCTCCTCCTCGGCGTTGAGCAGCGCGACCTTGCCGATCTGCTTGAGGTAGGCGCGCACCGAGTCGGCGGAGGCGGTCAGCTCGGCGTCCTTGCGGGCCTGCCGCAGCGCCTCCGACTCCTCCTCGTCCCAGACGAAGTCGCCCGACGCCTTGTCCTTGTCGCTGGGCTCGTCGTCGGCTTCCGTCACCTCCACGACCACGTCCTCGGCACCTTCGAGGTCGGCCTCGGCGACGTCGAGATCCTCGAGCTCGGCTTCCTCGCCCTCGAACTCGTCGCCGGCAGGCTTGCCCGCCTTCTTGGCGGCGGCCTTCTTCGCCGTGGTCTTCTTGGCGGCGGCCTTCTTGGCCGGGGCCTTCTTGGCCGCGGCCTTCTTCGCCGGCCGCTTCGTGGCGGGTGCGGTACCGGTCGTGGTATCCGCGGCGTCCGCGGAGGCTGCCGATTCGTTCGGGGAATCAGCCGTGTGGATTTCGGTGGCTGCCACGTACGCCCTTTCGTGACGAGGTAGTGCGGCGTCGCGCCAGAGTGGTTCCGGCGGAGAGGTCTGTCGGGATCAGGCCGGTTCGCAGCCGGCTGTGCACCATTGTAACGATCGCCGCCGCGCGCGATGTGCAGGACTCAGGGGAGTACACCTGTTTTCGCAGCATAGGCGGCCCCGATGATGCCGGCCGCGTTGCGCAATGCGGCCGGAACGACGGGTGTGCGGTTGGTCAGCAACGGGATCCACTTCTCGTGCTTGCGGCTGATCCCGCCACCGGCGATGAACAGGTCGGGCCACAACAGGGCCTCGAACCGCGACAGCACCAGCGAGACCTCCTTCGCCCACCGCTTGTACGTCCACTCGTTGTTCTCCTTGACCGATGACGCCGCGCGGTGCTCGGCCTCCATCCCGTCGATCTCCATGTGCCCGAACTCGGTGTTCGGCAGCAGATCGCCGTTGTGCAATACCGCCGAGCCGATCCCGGTCCCGAACGTGAGCAGGATGACCACCCCGGACGCGTCCTTGGCCGCACCGAAGCGGTCCTCGGCGAGGCCGGCGGCGTCCGCGTCGTTCAGGACACTCACCGGGCGGTCGCCCAGAACCGACGAGAACAACGTCCGGGCGTCGGTGCCGATCCACGCCGGATCGATGTTCGCGGCCGTGCGCGCCACGCCGCCCGTCACCACGCTCGGCAGGGTGACCCCCACCGGTCCCGTCCACTGCGCCTCGTCCACGATCCGGGCGACCGTGTCGGCGACGGCCTGCGGGGTGGACGGCTGCGGGGTCAGGATCTTGATGCGCTCGCCCACCAACCGGCCTGTGGACAGATCGACGACGCCGCCCTTGATGCCGCTGCCGCCGACGTCGACGCCGAATCCGAGAAGGTCCGGGTCCGGCGTGGCCGGGTGCATCGTCTGCGTCATCTCGCGCTCCCTCTCGTCACCGGAACAGTCACCGCGGGCGACCGCTGTCGTGACGTCACCCTAATCCGAACGTGGCCGCCGCGCGGGTGGTGCCGTGCCGCACAGTGTGTTCGGATACTCGGGTGCCCGACACCCCGGACTCCCGCCCCTCTACGCTGTCCCCCGGCGTCACCACGGACCCGGCCCTGCTGCGCGAGATCGCCGTGTCCGTCGCGGCCGAGGCCGCCGGTCACGTGCGCGCCCGGCGGCCCGACCTGTTCCCACCCGCCGACACGGGTACCGACCGCGTCGGCGCGGTGCGGACGAAGAGCACCGACACCGACCCCGTGACGGTGGCGGACACCGAGACCGAGGACCTGATCCGGCGGCTGCTGACCCGGTTGCGGCCGGGCGACGCGATCCTCGGGGAGGAGGGCGGCGCCCACACCGGATCGAGCGGCGTCCGCTGGGTCGTCGACCCCATCGACGGCACGGTGAACTTCGTCTACGGCATCCCGGCCTACGCGGTGTCGGTGGCGGCCCAGGTCGGGGGGCGGTCCGTGGCGGGAGCGGTGGTCGACGTCGCCGCCGGGGACGTGTACTCGGCCGCGCGCGGGCGCGGAGCCACCCGCACCGACGTCGGCGGAGCGGTGACGCGCCTGCGCTGCAACCCGGTCGACGACGTCGCCCGCGCCCTCGTCGCGACGGGCTTCTCCTACGCGCCGCACCGTCGCGAACGGCAGGGCGCGCTGGTGGCCGGGCTGCTGCCGAGGGTGCGGGACATCCGCCGCATCGGTGCGGCCGCCCTGGATCTGTGCATGGTGGCGTCGGGGCGCGTCGACGCCCATTACGAACACGGCCTGCAACCGTGGGACTGGGCGGCCGGTGCACTGATCGCCGCGGAGGCGGGCGCGTGGGTGCAACTCCCGGCCGGAGCCGGCGACGCCGGCGAGATCACCGTCGCCGCCGCGCCCGGCATCGCGACACAGCTCGCGGACCTGTTCGCCGCGCTCGGCGCCGACGCGCCGATCCCGGCCTGACGGTCCGCGGCGCGCTCAGCAGCGGGCGTCGCGGGCCGCGGCCAGCAGGTCGATGTCGAGCGGCGCGGCGGCCGCGCCCACCGGCGCCTCCCGCAGCGACTGCAGCACCTCCTCGGCGTCGGCGTTGGGCGCGATCTCCTTGGAGTAGGTGCCCAGGGCCAGGTCGACGGTGTCGTCGGCGCGGTCGTCGCGGACGAGTTCGGCGCACGGCGCGACCAGCCACACCGTGCTCGCCGCCGCGGTCCCGGCCGCCCCGAACCTGATCTGGCCGTGACACTGCATGTTCTGGTCGATGTAGACCGGGTCGTTGCCGGCCTGCACATCCGGTGCGCTCGCGAATCCGTATTCGGCCAGCTGGGTTGCCACGTGGGTGGCCTGGCCACGTTCGCCGTTGGCGTTGAACACCCGCACCCGCGTCGCCGCCAGGGGAGCGGGCTCCACGTCGAGCAGGACGGAACGGTCGACCACCTCGCCGAGGGGGGCCGGCTGGGGTCCGCCCGGCTCCGACGGGACGGTCGGCGGGGCGTTGCACGCCACGGTCCTGGACACCGGGTCCGAGCCGGCGAACACCGATGTCCACACCACGATCCCGATCGTCGCCAGGACCGCGAACAGGGCCGCGGCGGGCACGACGCGGCGCCGTGGGAACGGCCGGCCGCGTTCGTCCCGCGCGCGGCCTTCGGTGATCAGGGAAACCACGGCGCCCTGCCTCTCGCATCTCCAAGGGTTGTGTGCGACCACTGTAGAGGGCCTCCCGGTGGGGTCCGCGAAGGTGGGCGACCGGTGGAATGTCTCGAGTTGCTGTGGTGTTGGTGACAATTGACCGACAATTCCCCGGACCGGGTGTATCGGTTACGGCTTCCGTGGGTACTTCCGCTATTGTTCGGCGGCCCAGGTCGTCGAAAGAGGCGACGGCGAGGCTTTCGACAGCGGAAGGCCCGGGTCGTGTCCGGGACCCGGATACGGCCGGTGGGAACTTCCGGAGACGGTCGGGCGTTGCCCGGGCCGAAGGACATGAACAGTGTCCTTCGGCAGGGCACCTGCACGAGGACTAGAGGTAGAGGAAATGGCGACTGACTACGACGCACCGAGGCGAACCGAAACCGATGATGTGTCGGAGGATTCACTCGAAGAACTGAAGGCGCGACGCAACGAGGCGCAGTCCGCCGTCGTGGACGTCGACGAGTCGGACACCGCGGAGTCCTTCGAGCTGCCCGGGGCGGATCTGTCCGGCGAGGAGCTGTCGGTGCGGGTGGTGCCGAAGCAGGCCGACGAGTTCACCTGCTCGAGCTGCTTCCTGGTGCACCACCGCAGCCGGCTCGCGAGCGACGAGAACGGAGTGATGATCTGCCGGGACTGCGCGGCCTGAGTCCCGGAGGGACGGCGCGGCCTGAGTCCCGGAGGGACGGCGCTGACCGGCCGCCCCCGGTTCAGCGTTCGGTCTTGTCGGCACACCCCAAGGCGGCCAGCAGCTCTGCCGGCCGCCTTGTGCTGATCAGCCAGTAGGGGGTGGGGTCGTCCGGGTCGTCCAGCACGACGAGCACCATCGTCCCGATCCACGGGCGGTGCTGGACGTACGCCGCCGGGTCGAGCTGGCGCCCCAGGGCGGCGCTCTTCGCCGACGCCGGCACCACGACACCGCGGGAGATCACCTCGAGCGGCAGGTGCGCCCGGCCGACGATCAACTCCCCGCCCGTCACCTCCAGCCGCAGCCGGGACAGCCACACGAGCGCCCAGACAGGGAACGGCAACAGCAGCACGTACGGCAGCCAGGCGTACAGGCCGGGCGCCCCCATGTGCAGTTCCGCGGCCAGCAGCGCCGCGACGCCCAGGCCTAGGGGCCACCACCACAGCGGCACCCACATCCGTTCGGAATAGACCGGTGCGCCGGTCGTCTGCTGCGCATCCGCATCGGGTCGAGAGGTTCGAGACACGTCCATCAGAGTAGTCTCGGTGCACGTGACCGATCTTCCAGCCGTCCCCCTGCTCCGCCTGGACCCGGGGATTCCCTTGCCCGCGCGGGCACACGCCGGCGACGCCGGTGTGGACCTGTGCACCACGGTGGACGTGACCATCGAGCCCGGGCGGCGAGCGCTGGTGGGGACCGGCATCGCGGTGGCCCTGCCCGTCGGCACGGTGGGTCTGATCCATCCGCGCTCCGGTCTGGCCGCGAAGTACGGGCTCTCCGTGGTCAACACTCCCGGGACGGTGGATGCGGGCTACCGCGGGGAGATCAAGGTGTGCCTGATCAACCACGACCCCGACCGCGCGGTCGAACTGCGTCGTGGTGACCGCATCGCGCAACTGCTCGTGCAGAGGGTCGAGCTCGTCGACTTCGTCGAGGTCGGTTCCCTCGACGACACCAGCCGCGGCGCCGGAGGATACGGGTCGAGCGGTGGGCACGCCGGTCTGGTGAAGGAAGGTTCCTGACATGTTCGGACGACGCCGGAAGAACCGGGACGCCGAGGCTCCGGGCCTCGCGGACGAGGGCAACTTCGACTCCGCGCCCGTGGACGACGAGGTGCAGGCGCCCGAGGGCGGTCCCTACGACATCGACGACATCGGCGAGGACGCGGTCGGTAGCCGGCTCGACCTCGGGTCGGTGCTCGTCCCGCTGCCACCGGGCGGGCAGATCCAGGTGGAGATGGCACCGAACGGCCAACCGCAGGCCGTGCATCTGGTGACCCAGCACGGCCGGATCACGGTCTCCGCGTACGCGGCGCCGAAGTCCCCGGGGCAGTGGCGGGAGGTGGCCGCCGAGCTGGCCGAGTCGCTGCGCCGCGACAACGCGACGGTGAGCATCGAAAGCGGACCGTGGGGCCGGGAGCTGCAGGGCAGCACCCCGAACGCGGACCTGCGCTTCCTCGGTGTCGACGGCTACCGATGGATGATCCGCTGCGTCGTCGCCGGACCGGCAGGTTCGGTGACGGCCGACTCGCCGCTGGTGGAGACGGCCCGTGCCATCGTCGCCGAGACCGTCGTGCGGCGCGGCCAGGATCCGCATCCGGTGCGGACGCCGCTGCCGGTGGTGCTCCC
>NZ_PCZU01000188.1:0-1216 GCF_002887785.1 Rhodococcus sp. ENV425 | reverse complement strand
GGCTGACTCAGGTGGTCCATGCGACACGCTCCCTGACCAGGGGAGATGTCAGTGGGTCGAGCAGCACGAGAGGCGAAGAAGGCTAGGTTCTTCGCCATGCGCATGACGAAGGTGTCGATCGCCAAGGCCGCAGCCGCGGTCGGTGTCAGCCGACAAACCGGCTACCGGTGGGAGGACGAGGCCAACGGCACCGTCCGCCGTGCCCCGCACTGGGAGCACGGCGGACGGTCGTTGTCCCTGGGCGAGCGGGAGCTTGTCGCCCTCGGACTCGCCCGCAACGAGTCGGTCCAGACGATCGCCGCGCACCTGGGCCGGCACCGGTCGGTGATCTACCGGGAGATCGAACGCAACAGCAACCGCGACGGTAGCTACCGCGCCGTGTCGGCCCACGCGCGGGCCTGGACCCGAGCACTGCGACCGAAAGTCGCCAAGCTGATGGCCGCACCCGAGTTGCGCGCGTATGTCGTCGCCAAGCTGAAGCTGCGCTGGTCCCCGCAGCAGATCTCGGCCAGGCTGGTGGTCGACTTCCCCGACCGAGCGGAGATGCGGGTGTCCCACGAAACCATCTACCAGGCCGTGTATGTGCAACTGAAAGGCGAACTGCGAAAAGAGCTTTCGGAGTATCTGCGGCGCCGGCACACCCGTCGGGTGCCGCAGGGGCGAGTGCCGAGCAGTGCCCGCCATATTCCCGACAAGATCCTCATCTCCCAGCGGCCCGCCGAGGTCGAGGACCGGGCGGTGCCCGGGCACTGGGAGGGAGATCTGATCATGGGGGCGCGCAACCGCTCGGCGATCGGCACCCTGGTCGAGCGCACCACCCGGTACGTGGTGTTGCTGCACCTGCCGAAGGTCCGCGACGTGTCCGGCGTCCGCGATGCGATGATCGCCGCGATGCGGTCGTTGCCGGAGGTGATGCAGCGGTCGGTGACCTGGGATCAGGGCCACGAGATGCGTGCTCATGCCCAGATCACCATGGCCACCGACGTCGCTGTCTACTTCTGCGATCCGCACTCGCCGTGGCAGCGCGGCACCAACGAGAACACCAACGGTCTGCTCCGGCAGTACTTCCCCAAGGGCACCGACCTGTCGGTGTACACGCCCGAGGACCTGCAGCAGGTCCAGGACGAGATCAACGGCCGCCCCCGGCAGACGCTACGCTGGCGCACGCCAACCGAAGCGTTCACCGAGCTTGTCGCATCGGCCGCCTGAAACCGCC
>NZ_PCZU01000024.1:0-16214 GCF_002887785.1 Rhodococcus sp. ENV425 | reverse complement strand
CGGTGCCGCGAGCACGGCGACGGCCGTGATCGTCGCCGAGCGCGACCCCGGCAGCTACGAACTCGCCGAGAGCAGGGGCACCGCGAAGGCGTTCGCGATGCTCGTTCCGCTCGCCTACCTCGCCTTCATCGTGTATCTGCTGCTGGGCAAGTTCACCCAGGTGGTGCCGCCCCTGCAGGGTGGGGACGCCGCGGCCATCGTCGGTGGAATCGCGGCGCTCATCCTGTTCGCGGCCGCCGCGTCCAACGACAGGGGCGGCTTCCTCGAGACCACCTCCGAGCACCTCGTCGACGGTCTGGTGTTCGCCTTCAAGGCGATGGGCGTCGTGCTGCCGATCGCCGGCTTCTTCCTCATCGGCAACCCCGACTTCTCCGGTGCCATCCTCGGCTACGCGGACGGCGAGACGGGTCCGGGAATCCTGTTCGATCTCGTCAACGCGGCACAGTCGCACCTGCCGCAGAACCCGTTCGTCACGTCGTTCGGCATCCTGCTCATCGGCGTGGTGGCCGGGCTGGACGGGTCCGGCTTCAGCGGTCTGCCGCTGACCGGTTCGCTGTCCGGCGCGCTGGGCCCGGCGGTCGGCATGGATCCGTCGACCCTCGCCGCGATCGGGCAGATGGGCAACATCTGGTCCGGCGGCGGGGTGATCGTCGCGTGGTCGTCGCTCGTCGCCGTGGCCGGATTCGCCCGCGTCCCCGTCCTCGACCTGGCCCGCAAGTGCTTCCTGCCGGTGATGGCGGGGCTCGTGCTCAGCACGCTGTTCGCCGTCCTGGTCTACTGATTCGCCTGCAGCGCGGTCACTCTCGCGCGGAACGGTGCTTGTCGCGCGCGTCCTCACGCGCGCGGCAAGCACCGACGCGCGCGAGGACCGGTCCGGCATCCCGCCGGAGGAATCCCACCGGGACGGGACGGGTGTCCCTGGCGACCGGGACGCCGGGCGCAGCAGCCTCTCCGTCAGGCGCAGAGCGCGCCGGTACGACGGGAGGGACACCGAACCGATGAGCACAGTGAGCGTGACGGAGGACGGACGCACGGCCGCACGGCGCGCGTCGTCGAGCGCCTGGGCATGGTCGGGGGCCGTTGCCGGGCTCGCCGGGGTCGTCGCCATCCAGGCGAGCATGGGTATGGGCGCCGCCTACGACGAATCCACGGCCGGCAACGCGCCCGCGATCGCCGAGGCGTTCGCGGGCGAACGAACCCCACTGCTGGTGATGCACCTGTCGCTCATGGTGTCGACGGTGCTGCTGCTGATCTTCGCCGCCGGCCTGCAGCGCCGCCTGCGGATCGCCCTGCCCGAGGACAGCCTGCTGCCGTCGGTCGCGGCGTTCGGTCTGCTGCTCACGGCGACCGCCGGACTGCTCGGCGCCGGCCTGGACACCGAGCTGCTGTTCGGGCTGAGCGAGCCGGGACAGATGGTCGCCGAGTTCGCCGTCGTCGGCGCGCACTGGGTCGGCACGATCCCGTGGCTGTGGGTCGGCGCGGGGGTCAGCGGCCTGGCGGTGGCGGCCGCGTCGCTGCGCCACGGCGCGACGCCGCGGTGGCTGGGCTGGGCGAGCGTGGTGCTCGGCGGCCTGACCGTGCTGCTCGGGATCTCCCCGCTGCAATACATGGCCGGCTTCGTCGGTCCCGTGTGGGTGCTCGTCGCCGGCATCGGATTCGCCGTCTCCGACAGGGCGCGCCGATAGGCTGCCGCGCGACGGATCCGGCCGCGGGGCATACTCACCGCATCATGGCTGTTGCGGGCGCATCCGAGACGGCGGCGGGCACCGGTGGCGCACCGGTGCCCGCCGCCGTCGTCGCCGTGCTCTCGGGGGGCCTGGCCGTCGCGGCCCTCGTGGTCTTCGCCACCGCCCGCCCGGACCTCGACTCCGATCAGCTGTTCTTCCTCGTCGACGCCGTGGGTGCCGCGGTGTACGGCACCGTCGCCGGCGTGGTGCTGGCGCGCCGGGTGCATCCGGTGCCGATCCTGCTGTCGCTCGCATCGATCGGCGTCGGGCTCTCGGCCCTGAGCTACGCCTGGACGAAGCTCGCGGAGGTGCGGCCCGGGCTGCCGTTCGCCGGGGTCCTCGCGCCGCTGCAGAGCACCGCGTGGATCCCCGGCACCCTGGCGTTGTTCCTGGTGGTGCCCTGGCTGGTCCGCGACACGCCGCTCGACCGGCGCGCCCGCCTCGGCGTGCTCGCCGGTGCCGTGGTCACCGCGTGGTTCTTCTGGGCCCGTACCTTCACCGGCACCGCCGTCGGCTGGCTCGTGCTGCCCGTCGTCACGCTCGGCCTGCTCGCCGCTGCGGACATCACCTACCGGTGGCGGTGCGGCCCGGTCTCCGATCGCATCGGCCTGGGCTGGCTCGCGCTCGGCACCGCCCTGATGGCGGTGTCCTACATCCCGCTGGCGGTGCCCGGCCTGCCGTGGATGCTCACGCCGCTGCTGCACCTGGCCACGCAGGCGTTCTACCCGGTCGCGATCCTCGTGGTGGTGCTGCGGCAACGGCTGTGGGGGCTCGACCTCGCGGTCGGCCGCGCCGCCGTCGCCGGCAGCCTCGTCGCGGTACTCGCCACCGGCTACCTCGCCGTGACCGCCACCGTCGCCCTGATCCTGCCGACGGACGGATCCGTCGTCGCCCAGGCCATCGCCGCGGTCGCGGTGGCCCTGGCCGTGCAACCGGTGCGGGCCTGGCTGACCCGGCGCGTGCACACCCTCGTCTACGGCGAGGGCGACGACCCGGCGAGCGCGGTGCGCCGGCTCGGCCGGCACTTCGCGGGGGCGCAGACGCCGCGGCGGCTGCTCGAGGACCTCGCCGCCGGAGTCGGTGTGGCGCTGCGCCTCGAGTCGGTGACGGTGCGCCGCGGCGACGAGGCGCTCGCCCGATGGGGCACCCCCACCGGGCCCACCGAGCAGGTCGTCCTGCGCGACGGCCGGCTCGAGGTGACCGCCCCGCCCGGTGAGACGCTGGGGCCCCGCAGCTTCCGCGCGCTCGGCGAACTCGCCTCCGTGGTGGAGGCCGGGCTCGTGGTGCTGCGGTCCTCGGAGGAGCTCGACGCGGCGCGCGACCGGCTCACCGAGGCCCGGCTCGCCGAGCGCCGCACCATCCGCCGGGAACTGCACGACGGGCTCGGTCCGTCCCTCGCCGGTATCCGGCTCGGGCTGCAGGGCGCCCGCAACCTCATCGACAGCGACTCCGCCGGCGCCGCTCCGCTGATCGACTCGCTGCTGCGCGAACTCGACCACCAGGTCGAGGGCGTGCGCGAGCTCTCCCGGGGGCTGCTGCCGCCCGTCCTGGACGAGCTGGGTCTTGCCGCCGCGCTGGAGGAGATGTCGGCGGTCCACTCGCGCAGTGGATTCCGCGTCGACGTGGACGCCGATGTGCCACCGCGCCGGGGCGGGGCGGTCGTCGCCGCGGCGTACGGCATCGCCGCCGAGGCGGTCACCAACGCGCGTCGGCACAGCGGTGCCGACGGGTGCCGGGTGCTCGTGCGGGCGGCGGCGGACCGGCTCACCCTCGAGGTACGCGACGCGGGCCGCGGGCTGGACCGGAACGCGCGACGGGGCGTGGGGACGCACAGCATGCGCGAACGCGCCGAGGACGTCGGCGGCACCGTCGAGATCGCCGCGGCGCAGCCGCACGGCACCGTCGTCACGGCGGACCTCCCGTGGGGCCCGTCGTGAACGCCCCCGCGGCGATCGCCGTCGCCGTCGTCGACGACCATCCGGTGTTCCGGCTCGGGCTCGTCGCGCTGCTGGGCACCCTCGACGGCATCGAGGTGGTGGCCCAGGCCAGTTCGGTCGCCGAGGCGCTCGAGGTGATCACCGCGGACGTCGACGTCGTGCTCATGGACCTCGAACTCGGGGACGGCTCGGGCATCGAGGCGACCCGGCAGCTGCTCGGGCGGTTCCCCGAGCTGCGGGTGCTGGTGGTGACGATGCACGAGGACGAGGAGTCGCTCGTCGCCTCGGTGCGCGCCGGGGCGCGCGGCTACCTCGTCAAGGGTGCCGACCCGTCGGGTGTCGAGCGGGCGATCCGCGCCGTCGCGGACGGCGAGGTCATCGTCGGTGCCGCCGTCGCCGCCAAGGCCATCGGGGCGATGGCCGCCTCCCGCACCCTGGCGCCGGCGGTGTTCCCGGAACTCACCGATCGCGAACGCGAGGTGCTGGACCTGATGGCGCGCGGGCACGACAACGCGGCCATCGCCCGCCGGCTGGTGCTGAGCCCGAAAACGGTGCGCAACCACGTGTCGAACGTGCTCGGCAAGCTCGGCGCGGCCGACCGGTCGACCGCGATCGTGCGGGCCCGCGAGGCCGGTCTCGGGGCGTGAACGTCCGCTCGGTTCGGTCACGGACTCCGCTCGGTTCGGTCCTTCAGTCCGGGGGGTCCCGGCTCCTAGGGTGAACGAGGTCGGGCGTGACGGCTGTCACGAGCCGCCGCCCCTCGCATCCGCAAAGCACGGGAAGGAACCCTGCACTGTGACCTCCGAGGCATTCATCTACGAAGCCATCCGAACTCCGCGCGGCCGCGGCAAGAAGACCGGGTCGCTGCATTCGGTCAAGCCGATCTCCCTGGTCACCGGCCTGATCGACGAACTGCGCGTGCGGTTCCCGGACCTGGACGAGAACCGCATCTCGGACCTGATCCTCGGCGTCGTCGGACCGGTGGGCGACCAGGGTGCCGACATCGCCCGCACCGCCGTCACCGCGGCGGGCATGCCCGACACCGTGGGCGGCGTGCAGATCAACCGCTTCTGCGCCTCCGGCCTCGAGGCCGTGAACATGGCCGCGCAGAAGGTCCGCTCCGGCTGGGACGAGCTCGTCGTCGCCGGTGGCGTCGAGTCGATGTCGCGGGTGCCGATGGGCTCGGACGGCGGCCCGTGGGCCCTCGACCCGGCCACCAACTACGACACCTACTTCGTGCCGCAGGGTGTGAGCGCCGACCTGATCGCCACCATGGAAGGCTTCAGCCGCGAGGACGTCGACGCGTACGCGCTGCGTTCGCAGCAGCTGGCCGCGGCGGCGTGGTCCGGCGGGTACTTCGCCAAGTCCGTGGTGCCGGTCAAGGACCAGAACGGCCTGACCGTCCTCGACCACGACGAACACATGCGTCCCGACACCACCCTCGCGGGCCTGGCCGGGTTGCAGCCGTCGTTCGCGATGGTCGGCGAGATGGGCGGTTTCGACGCCGTCGCGCTGCAGAAGTTCCACTTCGTCGAGAAGATCGACCACGTCCACCACGGCGGCAACAGCTCCGGCATCGTCGACGGCGCCGCGCTGGTGCTCGTCGGCTCCGAGCAGGCCGGCAAGGACATGGGCCTGACCCCGCGCGCCCGCATCGTCGCCACCGCCACCTCGGGTGCGGACTCGACGATCATGCTCACCGGCCCCACCCCGGCCGCGCACAAGGTCCTCGCCGCCGCCGGCCTGACCGTGGACGACATCGACCTGTTCGAGATCAACGAGGCGTTCGCGTCGGTCGTGCTCAAGTTCCAGAAGGACCTGAAGATCCCGGACGAGAAGCTCAACGTCAACGGCGGCGCCATCGCGATGGGGCACCCGCTCGGCGCCACCGGCGCCATGATCACGGGAACGATGGTCGACGAGCTCGAGCGCCGCGGTGCCCGCCGCGCCCTCGTCACCCTCTGCATCGGTGGCGGCATGGGCGTGGCCACGATCATCGAGCGTGTCTGAAACTTCGGAAGGGACTGGGGAATTCACAGTGACTGAGAACAACATGATCGGCTGGGAGCGCGACGCCGACGGCATCGTGGTGCTGACCCTCGACGACCCGAACCAGGGCGCGAACACCATGAACGAGCTCTACAAGGCGTCGATGAAGGCCACCGTCGACCGCCTGGCCGCCGAGAAGGACGACATCACCGGTGTCGTGATCACCTCCGCGAAGAAGACCTTCTTCGCCGGCGGCGACCTGAAGAACATGATCAAGGTCGGCCCCGAGGACGCGCAGCGGATCTTCGACGAGGTCGAGGGCATCAAGGCGGACCTGCGCCGGCTCGAAACCCTCGGCAAGCCCGTCGTCGCCGCGATCAACGGCGCGGCCCTCGGCGGCGGTCTCGAGATCGCCCTGGCCACCCACCACCGCATCGCGGCCGACGTCAAGGGCGTGCAGATCGGCCTGCCCGAGGCCAGCCTGGGCCTGCTGCCCGGCGGCGGCGGCGTCACCCGCACCGTGCGCATGCTCGGCATCCAGACCGCGCTGATGCAGGTGCTGCTGCAGGGCAACAAATACAACCCGGTCAAGGCCAAGGAACTCGGCCTGATCGACGAGGTCGTCGGCTCGATCGACGAACTCGTCCCCGCCGCGAAGGCGTGGATCAAGGCCAATCCCGAAGGCGGCGTGCAGCCCTGGGACAAGAAGGGCTTCAAGATCCCCGGCGGCACCCCCGCGTCGCCGTCGTTCGCGGCGAACCTGCCGGCGTTCCCCGCGAACCTGCGCAAGCAGCTCAAGGGCGCCCCGATGCCCGCCCCGCGGGCCATCATGGCCGCCGCCGTCGAGGGCTCGCAGGTCGACTTCGACAACGCGTCGAAGATCGAGGGCCGCTACTTCACCGAGCTGGTCACCGGCCAGGTCGCGAAGAACATGATCCAGGCGTTCTTCTTCGACATGCAGGCCATCAACTCCGGGGCGTCGCGCCCCAAGCAGGCCGACGGCACGCCGTTCCCGAAGACCACCTTCCGGAAGGTCGCCGTGCTCGGCGCCGGCATGATGGGCGCGGGCATCGCCTACGTGTGCGCCAAGGCCGGTATGGACGTGATCCTCAAGGACGTCTCGATCGAGTCGGCGCAGAAGGGCAAGGCCTACTCGGAGGGCCTCGAGGCCAAGGCGCTCGCCCGCGGCAAGACCACGGAGGAGAAGTCCGCGGCGCTGCTCGCCCGCATCACGCCGACGGCCGACGCCGCCGACCTGGCCGGCGCGGACCTGGTCATCGAGGCCGTGTTCGAGAACACCGGCCTCAAGCACAAGGTGTTCCAGGAGATCGAGGACGTCGTCGCGCCGGACGCGGTGCTCGGGTCGAACACCTCGACCCTGCCGATCACCGGCCTCGCCGAGGGAGTGAAGCGCCAGGAGGACTTCATCGGCCTGCACTTCTTCTCCCCGGTCGACAAGATGCCGCTGCTCGAGATCATCGCGGGGGAGAAGACCTCCGACGCGACGCTGGCCAAGGCGTTCGATCTCGCCCAGCAGATCCGCAAGACCCCGATCGTCGTCAACGACTCGCGAGGATTCTTCACCTCCCGCGTCATCGGCACGTTCGTCAACGAGGCGATCCGCATGGTCGGCGAGGGCATCGAGCCGGCCACGATCGAGCAGGCCGGTTCGCAGGCCGGCTACCCGGCTCCGCCGCTGCAGCTGTCGGACGAGCTGAACCTGACGCTGATGCAGAAGATCCGCAAGGAGACCGAGGCTGCCGCCGAGGCGTCGGGTCTGAAGGTGCCGCAGGACGATTCGACCACCGTCGTCGACTTCCTCGTCGACGAGGGCCGCCCGGGCCGCGCCGGTGGCGGCGGCTTCTACGAGTACGCCGACGGCAAGCGCACCCGCATCTGGCCGGGCCTGCGCGAGAAGTTCAGCAGCGCGCCCACCGACATCCCGATCCAGGACCTGATCGAGCGGATGCTGTTCATCGAGGCCATCGAGACCCAGAAGTGCTTCGACGAGGGCGTGCTGCGTACCACCGCCGACGCCAACATCGGCTCGATCCTCGGCATCG
The DNA here is from genome assembly GCF_002887785.1 of Rhodococcus sp. ENV425. Taxonomy (NCBI): domain Bacteria; kingdom Bacillati; phylum Actinomycetota; class Actinomycetes; order Mycobacteriales; family Nocardiaceae; genus Rhodococcus; species Rhodococcus sp. ENV425. Next base: position 8,498 of record NZ_PCZU01000024.1, on the reverse strand, counting down.
GCTTCCCGGCCTGGACCGGTGGCGTCGCGCAGTACATCGCCGGCTACCCGGGCGGTAAGGAGGGCTTCGTCAAGCGCGCCGAGGAACTCGCCGCCAAGTACGGCGAGCGCTTCACCCCGCCGGCGTCCCTGCGCTGACGCGCCCGTGCGTGGTTTTGGTAGCAATCGCTGCCAGAACCACACACGAGTTGTCCACAGGCAAGGGCTCCCGACCACGGTCGGGAGCCCTTGCCCGTCGCCGGGTCGGCCATCATCGACGGCATGGGGGACGACTTCGGGAAGAGCGAGATTCAGAAGCTGGTCGACGATCGGGCCGGCCTGGTCACACAGGCGGAGCTGACTGCGCTGGGGGTGGGCCGTGGAGCGGTCCGGCATCTGCTCGATACGGGACGGTGGCAACGTGTCCTGCAGGGCGTGTATGCCGTCAGCAGCGGACCGTTGACGCGGACCATGGTGCTCGAGGCGGCCCTGCTGTATGGGGGCGGAGCGGCGATGCTCAGTCACCGGACCGCGGCGGAGGTGTGGGGCATGCTTCCGGTCGACGACACCGCACCGGTTCACCTCACCGTTCCCGTGGGGAAGTCGGCACTGCCGCAGCGAGCCACGGTGCGGGCACCGGGACGGAAAGCGAAGCTGCCGGTGTCGAAGCCGACTGCCGTCCTCCATCCGGGGGTAGTCGTGCACCGGTCACGGGCACACGCACACATCGGCGTCGATCGGTACTTGCCGCGCACGACCAAGGTCGACACCGCACTGGATCTGGCCACCGCGCAACCGTCGCCGCGGGAGGCGTACCTGTCGCTGATCGCCACCGTGACGAACGCCGGCATCCGACTGGCCGATGTGCGTCTGCGACTCGAGGAACGACCGCCGTATCGATATCGGAGTTCGCTGGCAGAGGCGGTGACGTTGCTCGCAGACGGGGTGCAGTCCGTGCTCGAATACCACTACGCGATCGACGTCGAGCGTGCACACGCTCTGCCCGTGGCGCGCCGGCAGAGTCCGGTCGTCGTGGACGGCAGGACCCTGTACGAGGACTGCACGTACGACGGCGCCGGATGCCCGCTCACGGTGCGGTTGGACGGCAGGTGGGTCCATTCGATGCGCGAAGTCGCCTTCCGTGACCGGCGCCGCGACAACGCCGCCGAGCTGGCCGGCCGGTCGCGACTGGTCTTCGGATATCGGGAGGTGGCGTCGTCGCCGTGCGACGTCGCGCGGGAGGTCGAGACGGTACTGACCCGGCTGGGCTGGGTCCGGGACGAGCCGAACCCCTGCAGCTGCCGTGCGCGGTTCTGGTAGCGGGCACTACCAGAACCACGCACGGGCGGCGGAGCCGCCTAGGCCACCCACCAAGGGCGCAGCGGGACGTTCGGCTCCTGGTCCGGGCCCAGCTTGACGGCCAGGACGTGGTGCAGCTGAACGACGTTGCGTTCGAAGCCGAGGCGGGAGCCGGCCATGTACAGGCCCCAGACGCGGGCGGTGCCCTCGCCGACCTCGGCGACGCAGGCGTCCCAGTCGGCGACGAGGTTCTCGCACCAGCCCTTCAGGGTCAGCGCGTAGTGCTGGCGCAGATTCTCCTCGTGCAGCACCTCGAAGCCCACGTCCTGGACCTCGGTGATGATGCGGCCCGAGCCGGTGAGCTCGCCGTCGGGGAAGACGTACCGGTCGATGAAGCCCCCGGCCTTCACGGGACCGCGGTTGACCGGGCGGGTGATGCAGTGGTTGAGCAGCAGCCCACCCTCGCGCAGCTTCTCGTGCAGCCGCCGGAAGTACGCCGGGTAGTTCTGCACGCCGATGTGCTCGGTCAGCCCGATCGACGAGATCGCGTCGAAACCGGTCTCGGGCACGTCGCGGTAGTCGGAGAAGCGGACCTCGGCGAGGTCGGTGAGCCCCTCCTCGGCGATGGCCTTCTGCGCCCACTCGGCCTGCTCACTCGACAGGGTGACGCCGAGCACCTTGACGCCGCGCCGCGCCGCGTACCGGACCATCCCGCCCCAGCCGCAGCCGATGTCGAGAAGCCGGTCCCCGGGCCGCAGCCGCAGCTTCTCGAAGACGAGGCGGTACTTGTTCTCCTGCGCGTCCTCGAGGCTCTGTGTCTCCGAGTCGAACAGGGCGCACGTGTACGTCATGGAGGGGCCGAGGACGCGCTCGTAGAACGCGTTGGAGACGTCGTAGTGGTGGTGGATCACCTCGGCGTCGCGGCTGCGCGAGTGCCGCAGGCCCTCGGCGAACCGGCGCCAGCGCGGCAGGTGCTCCTGCGGGGGCGGCGCGATGGGCTTGAGCGTCTCCAAGCCCAGCGAGCGCGCGATCTGGGCGAGCGTCAGTGCCGGCGGGCGCTGGAAGTGCAGGTCGCCCAGGGCCTTCAGGAGCTCGTACGGGTTGCCGGGGTGGACGCCCTCGGCCTCGAGGTCACCGGAGACGTAGGCGCGTGCCATGCCGAGGTCGCCGGGGGCCGTCGCCAGGTAGGTCGTGCCGCGCGTCGAGGTCAACCGCAGGCCGTACGGGGCGTCCGTGGGGCCGGCGCTGGAGCCGTCGTACGCGGTGAACCGCACCGGCAGCTCGCCGCCGGTCACGGTCTCGAGGATCTGGGCGAGGGTGAGCCGGCCGTCGTTCGTGCGTGGTTCTCGCAACGTGGTCATCTGTTGTGCACCGCCTTCGAGAAGAGGTCCAGCAAACGGGATTCGGGATCGTACCGCTTCTTCAGGGCGGGATAGTCCCCGCCGCCGTAGTAGAGCTGCTCGAACTCCGCGCGCGAATAGTACGAGTCGGAGTACAGCGATTTGTGCCCGTCGAGCTCGGCGACCTTGTGTTCGATGCGACGGTTCGCCGCGCCTTCGATCTCGCCGGGAACGGTCGGCACCGACGACCAGAAGCCGATGTTGACGTAGGTGCGCTTCGGCTCGAGCGGGTACAGGGGCCACGGGCGCTGGACATCGCCCACTGCGGGTCCGTTCTCGCGTAACCGCAAGGGGCACAACCATGCCGGATCGATCGGTATCTCGTCGAGGAACCAGCGCAGGAACTCCGCGGTCCGCTCGATCGGCACCTCGATGTCCTGCACGACGCGTTCGCGCGGCAGGTTGCCCTTGCGCCGCTCGATGCGGTCGGCGATGCCGTAGCGGTGGTCGAGGGCGATCAGCTTCCAGTAGAAGCTGCTGCGGAGCAGGTGCTTCGGCCACAGCCGCCGGATCCGGGGGTTCTGGGCGCCGAAGGCGCGCGAGCACCAGAACCAGTCGGTGTCCCACCGCCACAGGTAGTCCCGGATGGTGAGACGGTCGGTCCTGGGATGGTTGACGGACGCGTGCTGGATGGAGCGGTAGTAGATGTGCTCGCCGGTGTAGTCGCCGACCGGGCCGGGTGCGTCGGTCTGCGTGCCGACGGTCAGGTAGGACTCGGTCGCGGAGAACATCACTCCGTCGAGATAGTCGACCGGCACCCCGGCGTGCACCCGTTCGGTGGCGATGCGGTCGAGGGCGGACTGCATCTCGTCGAGCGAGTCGAACCGCAGGTGCCGCAGCGCCACGTACGGTTTCACCGGCTCGAGCTCGATGCGCAGGCGCGTCGCGTATCCGAGGGTGCCATAGGAATTGGGGAAGCCGTGGAACAGATCCGCGTGCTCGCCGTCGGGAGTGGCGGTGACGATCTCGCCGGCCCCGGTGAGAATGTCCATCTCGAGCACCGACTCGTGCGGCAGGCCGTTGCGGAAGGAGGTCGACTCGATGCCGAGTCCGGTGACCGCCCCGCCGAGGGTGATCGTCTTCAGCTGCGGCACCACGAGGGGCGCGAGGCCGTGGGGGAGCGTCGCGTCGACCAGATCCTCGTAGGTACACATGCCGGCGACGTCGGCGGTGCGCGCGGCGGGGTCGACGGAGACGACCCCGCCGAGGCCGGACACGTCGAGGCCCGGCGCGTCCACCCGGGCCCGGGCCCGGAACAGGTTGGAGGTCTTCTTGGCCAGGCGCACAGGGGCGTCGGCTGGGATGGCGCGGTAGGAGCGCAACAGGCGCTCGACACCGGCCCGGTGGGCGGATTCTCCGCTCGGGGCTACGACTGACTTCGGCTTCTGCATACGACTCCCTGGGGCGACGCGCCGGTGGCGATCTTCACAATAGCCCCGCGGGCCCGGCCGGGCGCGACGATGAAGCAGGCAGGATGGGACTCGGTGACGGCCGCGACGTGAGCGGCCCACGAGACACAGGAGGAACAGTGGGACAGGTAAGCGCCAGCAGTTCGATTCAGCTCGCCGCAGCGCCGGAGCGGGTGCTCGAGGCCCTCGCGGACTACGAGTCGGTGCGTCCGCGCATCCTCACCGAGCAGTACCGCGACTACCGGGTGCTCTCGGGTGGCCGCGGCGACGGCACGGTCGTGCACTGGATCCTGCAGGCGACGAAGAAGCGGGCCCGCGACGTCGAGGCGCGAGTGGCGGTGTCGGGTAGCACGATCACCGAGCGGGACGCGAACTCGTCCCTGGTGACCACGTGGAGCGTGGTGCCCAACGGCACCGGTTCGACCGTGGTGACGTTGACTGAGTGGAAGGGCGCGGGTGGCATCGGCGGCTTCTTCGAGAAGACCTTCGCGCCGCTCGGGCTGCGCAAGATCCAGGAGCAGGTGCTGGCGAACCTGAAGCGCGAGCTGGACTAGAGAGCCTCGGCCGGTTCGCCGGCGAACGCGACGATCCCGGCGACGACGGCGGTGGCGTAGCGCTGCCGCCCTTCGGGGCCGGTCATCGTCGCGGCGTCCGCCGCGTTGCGCATGTTGCCGAACTCGACCAGCACGGACGGCCGTCGGGCCAGGTTGAGCCCGGTCAGGTCGTCGCGGCCGAGCAGGCCGTCGGTGCCGAGGTAGGTGGACGGGGTCAGTCCCGCGTCGACGAGGGCGTCGCGCACGGCGGTGGCGAGGGCGACGGACGGGCCGGCCTGCACCTCGTTGAGCGGCGGCGCCGAGTAGTTGACGTGGAAGCCGTGGCCGTCGGCCGGCCCGCCGTCGGCGTGCAGGCTGACCACGACGTCCGCGCCGGAGGCGTTGGCCTCCTCGGCGCGACGGTCCACGCAGGCGGCGACGGACGTGTCGTCGGGCCGGCTGAGCAGCACGTGCGCGCCGAGCCGCTCGAGTTCGGCGCGCACGAGCGTGGCCACGTCCCAGTTGAAGGTGTGCTCCGCGTAGCCGGAGTCGGTGCTGGTGCCGGTGGTCTGGCAGTTCTTGGTGCCGCCGCGACCGGTGGGCACCTGGGTGGCGATGCTCGCGTCGTTGGCGCCGTTGTGGCCGGGATCGAGGAAGACGGTGCGACCGGCCAGCGGCAGGTCCTGGTTCGCGGTCGCGGGCAGTCCCGGCAGGGACAGTGCCAGCACGCAGGTGGCGGCGACGGTGATCCGGCGGGACAGTCCACGCACGCGCATGCCGTCACGGTACCGGGGACGGACTACCCTGAGTTGCGAAATCCCGCGGAAAGGACATGCCTTGGAACCCGGTGGAATGCCCGACATGCAGCAGCTCCTTGCGCAGGCGCAGCAGATGCAGCAGCAGCTGATGGCCGCCCAGGCGGAGATGGCGCAGGCGGAGGTGACCGGCCAGGCCGGTGGCGGCCTGGTGACGGCGACGGTGAAGGGGACCGGCGAGGTCGTCGGCCTGCACATCGACCCGAAGGTCGTGGACCCCGAGGACGTGGAGACGCTGCAGGACCTGGTGATCGGCGCGATCGCCGACGCGTCGGCGAAGGCGCAGGAGATCGCCTCCGAGAAGCTCGGTCCACTGGCAGGCGGGCTGGGCGGCGGCATCCCCGGTCTGCCCGGCTTCTAGAGGAGTCACGTGTACGAGGGACCGGTCCAGGACCTGATCGACGAGCTCGGCAAGCTGCCGGGCATCGGTCCGAAGAGCGCCCAGCGCATCGCGTTCCACCTGTTGTCGCTCGAGCCGCCGGAGATCGACCGGCTGCAGGCGGCCCTGCAGCAGGTGCGCGACGGCGTCCGGTTCTGCGAGGTGTGCGGCACGGTGTCGGATCAGGAGCGTTGCCGGATCTGTTCCGATCCGCGCCGGGACCGCACCCAGATCTGTGTGGTCGAGGAGCCGAAGGACGTGCAGGCCATCGAGCGCACCCGCGAGTTCCGGGGCCGCTACCACGTGCTCGGCGGCGCGCTCGATCCGCTCAGCGGCATCGGGCCGGACCAGCTGCGGATCCGCGAGCTGCTCACCCGCATCGGCAACCAGGAGGACGGCGTCGACGTCGCCGAGGTGATCATCGCGACGGACCCCAACACGGAGGGCGAGGCCACCGCGACGTACCTCGTGCGGATGTTGCGGGACTTCCCCGGCCTGACGGTGACGCGGCTGGCGTCCGGTCTGCCCATGGGGGGCGACCTCGAGTTCGCCGACGAGCTGACCCTCGGCCGGGCGCTCTCGGGCCGACGCACACTGTGACGGCGCCGAGGCGCACCGGGGAGCAGACGCGCCGCCGGATCCTCGACGCGGCGGGCATGGCGTTCGCGACGCGCCCGTACCGCGAGATCACCCTCAAGGACATCGCCGAGGACGCCGGGGTCAGCGCGCCGCTGATCATCAAGTACTTCGGCTCCAAGGAGCAGCTGTTCGACGCCCTGGTCGACTTCCAGGAGGCGGCGCGGGTGCTGTTCGACGGCCCGCTCGGGGAGCTGGGGGAGCGGATGGTCTCGATGCTGGCCCGGCCGCTCGAGCCGTACAAGCCGCTCTCGATGAACATCCTGTTCATGAGCGGGGCGAGCGAGGAGAGCAACCGCACGCTCCGGGAGAACTACTCGAAGCAGATGATCGACGCGCTCGCCGCGCGGTTGCCCGGTCCGGACGCGCGGCTGCGCGCGGAGCTGGCGATGTCGATGGTGATGGGGCTGGCGATCATGCGGCGCCGGATGCTGGGGGAGCGGGCCACCGGTTCCGTGCCGGACGTGGTGGCGCGGTACGCGCCGCTGGTGCAGGAGCTGCTCGACGGGGCGGAGTGACAGACGGTCCGGGGTGAGACGCGGGTCACCTCTGTTGCGGGGTAAACGGCTATTCACTTAGCCTAGTAAACAATTATTCACCCCACGCGGAGGAGGACCGATGGCGTACGTGTCCACCCACCCCCTCCGGCTGCGCGGGTCCCGGCCGGACCGGCCCCTCGCCGCGGCGTCCGCCGGTGGGTCGGGAACGGCCGTCGCGCCCCGGCCGTCGCGTTTCGTCTTCCCTATCCTCGCGGTCGGGGCGATCTTCCAGGCGATCATGCAGACGGTCATGGTGCCGCTGCTGCCGAGCATGCCGACCCTGACGGGCGCCGACACCACGGCCGTGTCGTGGCTGGTGACGACCACGCTGCTCGTCGGGGCCGTGATGACCCCGATCTTCGGGCGGCTCGCCGACATGATCGGCAAGAAGCGCATGCTGCTCGTCGCCCTGGTCCTGATGACCGTCGGGTCGCTGCTCTGCGCGATCAGTTCGAACATCGCGGTGCTCATCACCGCCCGCGGCCTGCAGGGCGCGGGCGCCGCGATCATCCCGATCGGCATGTCGATCCTGCGCGAGGAACTGCCCAGGGAACGGATCGGACGGGCGATCGCCCTGCTCAGCTCCACGCTCGGACTGGGCACCGCCCTGGGCATCCCGTTCGCCGCGGCCATCGTCCAGTTCGCGAACTGGCACGTGCTGTTCTGGGTCACCACCGCGATCGGCGCGGCGGTGATGACCGCGGCCGCGGTGTTCATCCGGGAGTCCCGCACCCGCACCGGCGGCCGGTTCGACGGCGTCGGCGCGGTCGGCCTGACCGCCGCGCTGGTGAGCCTGCTCGTCCCGATCACCCAGGGCAGCACCTGGGGCTGGACCAGCCCGGCCGTGCTGTCGATGTTCGCCGCCGCCGTGGTCCTGTTCGGACTGTGGGGCTTCCAGCAGTTGCGCAACCGCAACCCCCTCGTGGATCTGCGGGTCTCGGCGCGACGCACCGTCCTGATGCCGCACCTGGCCGCCCTGCTGGTCGGGTTCGCGTTCTACGGCAACACCCTCATCACCACGCAGCTGCTGCAGGCCGACCCGGACCGCGGCGCCGGTTACGGGCTGCCGATCCTGCTCGCGGCCCTGTGCCAGCTGCCGGCGAGCTTCGCGATGATGTCGTTCTCCCTCGTCGCGGCGCGGTTGTCCGACCGGTGGGGAACGAAGGTCCCCATGCTGGCCGGCGCACTGTTCCTGCTGTGCGGATACTCGCTGCATGCGGTGCCGGACAAGCCGCTGTGGTCGGTGGTGGTGGCGCTCGGCGTCGCCGCCATCGGCACCACCCTCGTGTACTGCACGCTGCCGGTGCTGATCATGGGCGCGGTCCCGCTGGAGCAGACCGCCGCGGCGAACGGTGTCAACGTGCTGCTGCGCACCACGGGCAGCACCGTGTGCAGCGCGGTGGTCGCGACCGTTCTCGCGGCGCATCTGTCGAACGGGGGCATCACCACGGCGGGCTTCTCGATCGCCTACCTGGTGTGCGCGACGTGCGCGGTGGTGGTGTTCGTCGCC
>NZ_PCZU01000187.1:27073-84879 GCF_002887785.1 Rhodococcus sp. ENV425 | reverse complement strand
GCGTACCTCCACGAGCGTGCCGGTGACCTGGTGACCGCAGCACGGCTCTACACCGAAGCGGCCCGATCGGCGCCCAACCTCCCCGAACGCGACCACCTCACGCGTCAGGCTGCACGGCTGGGCGCAGAGCTCCGCCGTCGAGGCGGCCGTTCGAATCCCGGAAACAGGACCGCCAGGGTCCCCCACTACTGACACCGTGTATGCCTCTGATCGGTGCATATGGGCGTTGGAGACATCGGCCCGCCGCGGCCCGGAGGGACGTGGTCGTGACGAGCATCACTGTCATATGTGCTTTCGGGCCCTAAAATTCCCGGCGTGCTTCCCGAACCGAACGATCGTATTCTCACGTCCGTCCGAAAAGGCGCCGTGCGGCTCGGCATCGTGTGTGGGTCGCTCGCCCTCGCAACCGGACTGGCACCTCTGGCTGACGCGGATCCGGGTACCGCGGACCCACATGCCCGCCCTGCCGGGCCCGAATTCGCTCCGATTCCGAGGATCGCGGCCTCGCCGCTCATAGACACCGCCGACGAGAGGGGCGGGGACAACTACCGCGCACCGGCTCCGGCGACCCCCTTGGTGCTGCGTGCGGCCGACGACTTCGATCGCCCGGACGGCCCGCTCGGCCCGAACTGGATCACCTGGGGTGGAGGCACACTGAAGATCGTGAACGGTCATCTCGACGGCCGGGGGACTCCGTCGACTCCGTTGAGTCTTGCGTTCTGGAGTGAGCCGATGCCGAGCGAGACGCAGGTGATGCGGTGTGTGGTCCGCTGGAACGGACGCGAGCCGGAGCACTCGTCGATCGGTCCGGTGGTGCGCGCCAATCCCGGTGTCGACACCGGTGTGCAGTTCGCGTTCACCGACAGCATCATGGCGTTGTACCACGAAGATCCTGCCAACCCGAACGGGTTCACCCCCGTGGCGGGGACTCCGCAGTACGCGTCCACGTCGAGGTTTCCCGAAGGCGCAGTGATCGAGCTGCGGGCCGAGGGAGACCTGTACACAGCCCGGGTCAACGGCAAGATCGTGCTGCAGGGGACCGTGGGGGCCGACAAGATCCCGTTCACGAATCGGTACGTCGGCACGGTGATCCAGGATGACAGCCGGGAGCGCGGCGGTGGCCAGCCCCCCGCTCAGCTCGACGATTGTCGGGCGTTGACCCCGTGACGTCGCATTCCTGTCTCCTTCAGCACAGGCCACGATGCCGCAGCCAACCCCTGCGCGCCGAGTTGCCGCTGTCCAACGCCCGGACGCCGCCCGGCTGTGCGAGCGGATCCGCGGCCAGCCGGAAATCGTCACCCGGGATGAGCACATGGCCCGGACAGCTCGCTCCAACGCCCTCGAAGCCACCCGCCAGGCCGACACCACCGCGGTAGCCGAGCCACTCGAGCCGCTCACCGTCGCAGCAGCTGGAAAGCACCGTCGGGTCGCTCGCCGACCGCTGCCACTCGCAACGATCGAGGGTTGATCCGGCTCGGAGAGATCATCCAGGACACGGTCGAGCGGAAAATGCACGACCCGGCCCTCATCGGCCGCGAACTCGATAGCGTCTCAGGCACCGGTCCCGCCGAGACCGGACCGATGCACCCCATCAGGTTTCGGACGGCCTTGTCACCTGTCGATAATGCTAGCCTTCGGTTCGTCGACAGCTGACGGTCCGGCACGCTGATACCGAATGCCATATCAGCGTGTCGAGTCTGCCACCGCCACTATGCCGGTTCGGCTTCGTCGCCGAGGTCGGGCGCGTGGCATGGCAGCTCGTCTCTTCCGCTTCGGTGCCGGCATCGGTGTTGGGGCCGGTCTCGTTGCGCTGGTGTGCGGCGAGTGCTTCGCCGACGGTGCGCAAGTAGGCGGTGCCGGCAGTGCGCAGTGCGTCGTATAGTCCCGCCCGCCCGGTGTCCTGCCCGACCGGCGCTATTTCCCCAGCGGTGTGCTGTGCGGAGGCTGGCGGGTCGAGGGGCACGGTCGGCTTGCCATACGCCGTGTCGGCCTTGTTCGTGGGTCATGGCAACCTCCCTGCTCGAAGCGCCGGACTGGGCGACCTGCTTGTTCTGCCCTTCTGGCGCAGGGAATGTGGACCAGCATGAGGACCGGGGAGTGCCATCTACTCACGGGAACGTAGGTTCGACATCGGTAATGCCCCGGGGCTGGCGGCCGCGTACACCGGTCCCCGGTGCGGCTGCGGTGTGTCCCCGACATCGGATACTGGGCTGTCCAGCGCGACAGCCGGAGCACACACACGGCCGTGGGTGTGGGGCGTACCGGGGCGGCGTGGCTACTCTCCGAGATATGACCCTGTGCCCCAACATATTACGATGTTCAGGCAATTGGTGCGGTGGGAGGATTGTGCCATGATCACCCCCTGGTCGGAAAGAGCAGGGCATCAGCCGGGCGACCGCGCAGTTGTGTGGGGATTTCCCCGTATCCTCGTACACCGACGTCGAAGCCGTAGTCCAGGAGATCAGGGCGCGACTGTAGATCGTGCGCTCGATGGTTGGGGTGCAGGCCTGGACCTTCGGACCCGAAGTGGAGTTCCAGGCCGCAGGCATACAACGAATTCCCCTTTTCGATCACCGGGGAAGAATTCGGCATGCTGGTGGTGATCGGGCAGTTCGCCGCGCAATTGTGGGTGGGATTACGGGTGGCGATGGGTTCGGCTGATCCGTTCCTGTGCATGCTCGCCGCGGTGGCGACGATGTGGATCATGTTCCAGACGTTCGTCGACATCAGCTGCACGGTGACGGCGGTGTTGCCGCGCTATTCTGAAACTGTCCGCAGAGGTGGCACATGGCATTGAAGGAACGGCGAACAAGCCTGATTGTTGCGTTGAAGCGGTCGAGCCGACACGCTGGAACAGGTTGCTGCGATGGCAGGCGGTGATCCGCGGGCGACTCAGCGCGACGACGCGACGGCCATCGGTGCCGAACTCGGGGCAGCGGGTTTCGAGGACGCCGAGCAGATCGGACGCGGCGGCTTCGGCATGGTCTACCGCTGTCGGCAGCGGGCCTTGGACCGTACGGTCGCCGTCAAGATCCTCACCGTGTCATTGGACGAGGAGAACCTTGCCCGGTTTCTGCGTGAGCAGCGGGCCATGGGCCGGTTGACCGGGCATCCCAACATCGTCCATGTCCTGCAGGTCGGGACGACCGACAGTGGCCGGCCCTATCTGGTGATGCCGTACTACCCCCAGACTTCCCTCGACGCATGGATCCGCCGCCAAGGTCCGTTGTCGGTCGACGACGCCCTGCGGATGGGGGTCCGGCTTGCCGGTGCCTTGGACACGACCCATCGGCTGGGAGTCTTGCACCGCGATGTCAAACCGGCGAATGTCCTTCTCACCGAGTACGGCGAGCCGGTGCTGACCGACTTCGGGATTGCCCACATCGAAGGGGGCTTCGAAACCGAAACCGGGGCGATCATCGGGTCGCCCGCATTCACCGCGCCGGAGGTGCTCAGCGGCGAGCGTCCCAGTGTGGCCTCGGACATCTACGGCCTCGGAGCGACGTTGTTCGCAGCTCTGACCGGGCACGCTGCCTTCGAACGCCGACAGGGTGAGCAGGTGGTCGCCCAATTCCTGCGGATCACCACCCAGCCGGTCCCGGATCTACGCGAAAACGGATTTCCGGATGACATCAGCCGCGCTGTTGAACGCGCCATGGACGCCGATCCCCGCCGACGCCCGAGCACTGCAGCAGCCTTTGGGCACGAGCTGCAACAAATCCAGGTGAGTCGAGGGCAGCGAGCCGACGAGATGGCGCTGCTCGAGTACAGCGGCCGGCTCCGGCCCGGATTACCCGATGCTGTGAGACCTGTCCGCCGAGTGGGGAACCTGCCCGCCGAATCGACCACCTTCGTGGGGCGCCGGCGAGAAGTTTCCGCCGCGAAGAAGAGATTGACGGCCTCCCGCGCGCTGACGCTGACCGGGATCGGTGGGGTGGGTAAGACGCGGCTGGCGCTGCGGGTCGCGACGGAGCTGCAGCCGAGCTACCGCGACGGTGCGTGGCTGGTCGAGTTGGGAGAACTCAACGACGAGGCGCTACTCGTCGATGTCGTGGCCGAGGTACTCGACGTCCGAGATTCGCCGGGTCGATCGCTGGAGGATGCAGTAGTCGACTTCGTGGCCTCGCGACAGCTTCTGCTGGTACTCGATAACTGTGAGCAGATTGTCGACGCTGCGGCGCGGCTGGCGGACCGGTTGTTGCGACACTGTCCGGATCTACGCATTCTGGCCACCAGCCGTGAACCCCTCGGTATTCGCGGTGAGGTGGTCATGCGGGTATCGCCGCTGTCGGTGCCGCCCTTGGATCAATTGGGATCGGTCCGGGAACCGCGCCGATTCGATGCGTTGAAGCTGTTCGTCGAGCGGGCAGCAGCCGCCGTGCCGGACTTCGAGTTGACCGAGTACAACCGTGCCGCTGTGGTGGAGGTCTGTACCCGGCTCGACGGACTGCCCTTGCCCATCGAGCTGGCGGCGGCCCGCATGCGGGTGATGTCTGCCGAGCAGCTCCGGCAACGCTTGGCCGAGCGGTTCACCGTCCTGACCACGGCGGAGCGGCACGTGCCCACACGACAACGGACGCTGCGTCTGTCGATCGACTGGAGCTACGATCTGTGCACGCCCGCCGAACAGCAACTGTGGCAACAGTTGTCGATCTTCGCCGGCAGTTTCGGCCTCGAGGCGGTCGAGTACCTGAGTGGCGGCACCGCGACCTCTACCGACGTTCTCGACCGGGTCACTGCGCTGGTCGACAAGTCGATCATGATTCGAGAACAGCACGATGATCAGGTTCGCTTCCGGATGCTCGAGACGATCCGGCAGTACGGTCGCGAGAAGGCTCAACAGTGTGATGAGTACCTCGGGTGGCGCCACCGCCACCGGGAGTGGTTCGAGCAGATGGTCCTGCGGGCAGAAGCGGAATGGGTCAGTCCCCGGCAGCTGGACTGGATCACCTGCTTGAACAGAGAGTTGCCGAATCTGCGTGAGGCCCTCGAGTTCGCTTCGACCGAACCGGCCGCGTCCAGATCGGATCCCGCATTACGGATGGCCACCGCGCTGTTTCCGTACTGGCTGGCACGGGGGCTGCTCAACGAAGGCCGCCACTGGCTCGGACGTATGCTCATGCATCCTCTCGCCTCCAGCAATGACAGGATCGACGCCCTCTATGCCCACAGTGTTCTCGCCGAACTGCAGGGCGATTTGGCTACCGGGGCTGAGTTGGTCGAGCAGTGCAAAGCCCTGGTCCAGGGCGCGAACGACCCGCTCCTGGATGCCCGCGCCGATCACGCCGCCGGCCTTCTCGCTTTGTACAGCGGTGATCTGGTCCAGGCCTGCACGCATTTGGAGCGTGCACTCGCGGTCTTCGATGCGGAACATCACCTTTCGCGGCACGTCTGGATTCTGGTGATGCTCGGTCTCGCATACGAATTGCGCGGCGATACCGACCGAGCGATCGAGTGCCACCGGAAGGTGCTGGCCATCACCGAAGCGCACGGTGAGTTCGTGTATCGGTCCTACTCGCAGTGGGCCTTGGGTGTTGCGCTGTTCCAGGAGGGCGATCACCATGAGGCTCGGGTGATGCTCGAGCAGGCGCTCGGTGTGATTCGGCGTGTCGGCGAACCTCTGGCTGCTGCGGTATGCCTCGAGGCGCTGGCGTGGACCGAGGACGTTGAGAACCGTGCCGAACGCGCTGCCGTACTGATGGGCGCAGCGGAGTCGTTGGGACGTGCGACCGGAAGCTCATCGCTACTCTTCCGTGCGCTTGACCGCAATCATGCGGAATGCGAGAAGTCCGCGCGGATTACTCTCGGTAACAACGAATTCGAAGCCCGACTGCGCCACGGGAGAGGACTCGGGCTCGACGATGCCGTCGACTACGCTCTGGATGGCTGATCGCCTCGTCGACGGACCATCCCTTCATCTCGTTCGTGAAGCCCCCAGGTCTGTCGAGACGCGGTGGTGGATAACCGAACACCCTGCCGAGGAGGAGGCAGGGCGCTCGGCTCCGGCCGGTCGCTCAACTGAGACCACGACCACCGACAGGGGAGAGGCAACCGTGGGGATGGTGGGTAGTCCGGCATCGGCTGGATCGGTCGGACCTTTCGCCAGCGGATCGACGGAGGGGCGCATCGACCAACTCTGGACGCGCTGTCAGATGGCGTGGCAGTGGCCGCCGTCGACGTGGACGGCGGTGCCGGTGATGTAGCCCGCTCGGGGCGAGAGCAGGAAGGCGGCGGTGTCACCGAACTCGTGAGCTTCGCCGACCCGACCGAGCGGGATCCGCATCCGGTCGGCCATCGTGTGTAGGTATTCCTCGACGTCGCGGCCCGCCTCGAGTGCGGGGCGCTGGATCTGGCCGCTGCGGATGACGCCGACGAGGATTGCGTTGACCCGGATCCCGTCGGGCCCGAGTTCGGTGGCGAGCGCATTGGTCATGCTCAGCCCGGCGGCGCGCAGAGGGGCACTCGGCATGGCTTTGCGTCCGGGAGTGCGGGCGCCGGTGCTCAGGACGTTGACCACGGCCCCGCGGCTGGCTCGCAGGTGCGGAAGGGCGAGGCGGATCGTCCGGGCGGCGGCGAGGAACTTCAGTTCGTAGTCCGCGATCCATTCCTCGTCGGTGATGTCTTCGAACCGGCCGCCGGTATGCACGCCGGCGGCATTGAGCAGTCCGTCGACGCGGCCCCACCGGTCGGTGGTGGCGTCGATAAGGGTGGTGAGGTCGTCGATGCGGGTGACGTCGGCGGGGACCGCGTGCACGTCGTGACCGAGGGCGGTGACGGCGTCGTCGAGTCGACGCTTGTCGCGGCCGCAGATGGTGACGTGGGCGCCTTCGGCGAGCAGCGAGCGCGCGGTCGCCAGACCAAGGCCGTCGGAGCCGCCCGTGATCACGAACGCCTTACCGTGCACACCGAGATCCATCCGTCTGCCCTTTCTCCTCGAGTTTCGCGCCCCGAGACCCGGGGTCGACGTAAGCGGTCAAACCAACTCGGAGGCGCGTCGACTCCTCTGGGACAGCTTTGCTGCGCACGCTTCGGCCAGTTTGCGCTTTGCCGTCAGCCCCAAGCCGAGCGTCGGACGTGACTGCAGCAGGGTGTGCAGTCGTAGGTAGAAGGTGTACGGCGTGACGCCGAACTGGGGAAGAATGTATTCGTCGCCCCCGCCGAAAGGGAGCCACTTGGTTGCGAAGTCGATAAACTCTTGGTCTTCGGTGGTCATCGATCTCTCCTTTCGTTCACGTTGTGCCTCGGGGCGCAACGGACCGGACGGGAAGTACTGATCCGTAGATGGATCGGCCCAGTGTGAGAAGTTCGGGCGTTCCGGCATCCAGTGGGCTGGTCTCCAGTGTTGCAAACAATCATTTGTTTTTCAATACTGCGGATTGATTCCCCTGGGTGCACTCGGCCGACGCAGGGGCGCCCTTTCGGACAGCTGCCGCTGATCGACGGGCGGATGCACAACGCGACTGTTCGCACACACTGCAGCGCAGGACTATCGCGGCGTGTCCTGCGGTCCCGCCCTCGAATCGAAGGCCCGTGCAGTGTCTGCATTGACGTGTTCAAACCCTGCTCTTCCGCCACAGGACTGACTCCCGCCGTGACCGCACCGCCGTTGCGAGGTGGGAGATCAGCGTGTCGAGGTGTCGTGCACCTTGACCACTTCCAGCATCGCCTTCACATTGGTGATCTTGATGCGGGGACGTCCGTGTTCCCTGCCTTGCTTGCGTTCGGCAGCGTCGATGGCCTGCCATCCTCGGTAGTCGACGACCTCCGGCTGTCGTTCGGTGACGAGGGCGCTCAGTTGTTCCCTGCTGCAGTCGGAAGCGGGTCCCTCCAGTGTGCCGGCGAGGAAATCCTCGAGCAATACCTTGACGGTCTCCTGGGCGCACTTCTTGTTGGTTCCGATGACGCCGGAGGGTCCGCGCTTGATCCAGCCTGCGGTGTACACACCGGTCAGGGACTCGCCGGTCTGCGGGTCGATGACCCGCCCGTCTCGATGGGGGATCGTTCCTGTGGCGTCGTCGAAGGGGACGCCGGGAACGCCTGCGCCGCGATATCCGATGGAACGCAGCACAAGACCCGTCTCTATGGTCTCCGTCCGGTCGGTGAGGCGGGCTTTGAGAGAGCCGTCGGCGGCCCGATAGAGTTCATTGTGTGCGATTTCGATGGCTTCGACATGGCCGGCGCCGAGCACCGCGGTCGGTGAAGCGAGATAGCACAGCACGATTCGCTTGCGCGTCGGGTCGGGGACTCGGGTGGAGTACTCGCGGGCGAGCTCGGTCTTGAGCACAGTCGAGGGCTCGGCCGCGGGGTCCTCCAGCGCAGCTCTGCTGTGCTCGTCCAAGATCAGATCCTGAGAATCGACCACCACGTCGACCCCCTCGAGCGCTCCGAGAGCCAACAGCTCCGGGGTAGTGTATGCGGCTTGAACCGGTCCGCGACGACCGAGCACCAACACCTCGCGAATACGGCTGTGTCGCAGAGCGTCCAATGCGTGATCGGCGATGTCGGTTCCAGCGAGATCGTCCGGGTCGGAGACCAGGATACGTGCCACGTCCAAGGCGACGTTGCCGTTGCCGACGACGACGGCACGTTCACCGGACAGATCGAACTGCAGGTCGGCATAGTCCGGGTGACCGTTGTACCAGGCCACGAACTCGGTCGCAGCGTGACTGCCGGGCAGGTCTTCACCCGGAACGCCGAGACGACGGTCGCGTAGCGCGCCGACCGCGTAAATGACGGCGTGGTGGTGCGACATCAGCTCCGGGTGGCTCAGGTGCTTGCCGATTTCGACGTTGAGGTGAAACTGCAGAGCCGGCTTGGCTGCGGCGTTTCGGAAGAGATCGGTGACAGCCTTGGTGCGCTGATGGTCGGGAGCCACACCCGCCCGCACGAGCCCCCAGGGGGTGGGGAGCCGGTCGAACATCTCGACCTCGACGGCCCCGTGAACGTTGGTGAGCAGATCATCGGCCGCATAGCAGGCCGCCGGGCCTGAGCCGACAATCGCAACCCGCAACGGTTGGTCCTGCTCGGGCAATGCGATCGTCGATACCGAAATGTTCGGCATGCCCTTGGACTGGAGCGGGTGCTTGTCGAAATAGTCTGCGTTGATGCTGGCGTACCGCACGTCGGTCCCGGTGAGGTCCCACTCCGGGTAGATGGCGCCGACCGGGCATGCGTCCATGCACGCCCCGCAGTCGATGCACGTCACGGGATCGATGTAGAGCATCTCCGTGTTCAGGTATTGCGGGTCCCCCGGGGTGGGGCGGATGCAGTCCACCGGGCACACCGGCACGCAGGAGGCGTCGTTGCAACACGGTTGGGTGATCACATAGGCCATGACAAGTGTCCTCGGTACAACCCTGCAGAAGGGGATGGAAGTGGCGATGGATGGCTGGTCGCCATCGATGAAAGCGTGGTCGGTGACGAGTGAGTGTGTCGGAGTAGCCGGGTCAGCGCTGGAAGGTAGAGGGGGCGGGCGCGGAGACGTTGCCTTTGCTCCGCGCCCGCCCGTGTGTCCCGTCCTAATTGTCGACGAGGGCGATCGCTCCCTCGGGGCAGTTTCGCATCCCGAGTTCGGCGGCTGCCTCCTGGCCGGGCGCCACTTCGATGGTGGAACCGCGGTCGGCGTTGTAGCCTTCGTCGTCGAGTCGGTACACATCCTTGGCGAGGATGAAGCACCGTCCATGACCTGAGCACAGTGTGCCGTCGATCTCTACCTTCATCGTGATCCTCCATCACGTCGTTCATGCGTGGTTCACTACATCCACGACCGAAGTGTCCGGTCGCGCCACTGGTCGGCGCGTCTACGCCCGGAGCATGCTGGTCAGAAGACCAGGTGCAGATCCTTCATCGTGCGCAGAATTCCGGTCTCGTAGCTCGGCTCGGTTCCCGGCTTGATACCGAAATCGGGGATCCGCTTGAGCCACTCGTCGAAGGTGGCACGCAGTTCCAGTCGTGCCAAGTTCGACCCGATGCAGCGATGCTGGCCTACGCCGAAAGCGGTGTGGAGCACCGTCTGCCGGGTGATATCGATCTTCCCGGGATTTTCCACCACACGGGGATCGCGCGATGCTGTGCTGTAACCGAGCAGAACAAAATCCCCTTCCTTCATCGGCGTGCCGGCGACCTCGGTGTCTCGGGTGCAGGTGCGCCCGAGGGCAACCACCGGTGGGAAGACCCGGACGAATTCCTCCACCGCCCGTTCGATCATGTCGGGATTGTCGACAAGGGCTTCACGATCCCCCTGATGCGTGGCCAGGTGATGGATGGCACCCGCCATGACGTAGGTGGTGGTGGCGATGCCACCGAAGGTCAGGTCGACGAGAATGCTGACCCGGTCCTCCCACGGTGCAGGCTGACCGTCCTCGTACTCCACGCCGGCGGCGATGACGTCGACCAGGTCACCGCGCGGGGGCTGGTTCTTGCGGATCTCCAGGTATTGGCCGAGGTACTCGAAGACCTTCGCCATGTGTCCGGGCCGTTCCTCCGGCGGAGCGAAGGTGCCGTTCTCCACGCCGGTGACGAGCATGTCGAGGTCGTCGATCGGCACGCCGAGCACGTTCTTGAAGAAGGCCCATCCCGGTAGCTTCGATCCGAATTCGCTGACGAATTCGCATTCGCCCTTGTCGATGAATCGGTCGATGAGGGTGTTCACGTCGGCGCGGATCTGATCCTCGTACCGGGCGACGGTGGTCGGGCTCAGGTACGGGTTCAGGACCTTCCGCCATGCCGTGTGCTTGGGCGGGTCCGATTCCTCGGGCATGAGGTACGGCAGCCCCTCGGGGCGGTTCGGCATGTATCCCTTGGCGCTGCTGAAGGTACGCCAGTCCTGGCCGACCTTCCGCACGTCTTCTTGACGGGTGACCATCCAGTACCCGTTGCCGACGTTGCTGCGCACAACCGGGCACTTCGCGACCATCTCGTCGAGGATGTCGAAGAAGTGCTCGTTGAACTTCGGGTCGTCGATATCGAAGTCGTTGAACATGTCTCGTCCGAAGCGTCCCTTGAGGGACTCGACGTCCGGGGTGGTGCGCGTCTGCTCTTGAGTCATGCCTCGTTGCCTCTCTGGGTGGACTTGGCCCGACGGTCCGGGTCAAAAAACAAGTGTCTGTTTTTTCCAAGGCTAGATGCCGATCGGTGTGACGTCAACCACCCTTCGGTCAGGGTTGTGAGTGCCGGCACTCTCGGCTGCTTCTGGCGGCGCCACCATCCCTCCTCGGCCTGACGGGGTAAAGGCGGCTTCATCGTCGTCTACCCGGCTTGTGCCGAAACCTATTGACGCTGTTTGCCCCCCGCGTTACCGTCTCTGGAAACGAATGATTGTTTTCCACGGTCGTTCACCCGATGCGAGGAGGAAGAAATGTCCGGAAGGCTGGCAGGTAAGGTCGCCGTCATCAGCGGAGCGGGATCGGGAATCGGAGAGGCGACAGCGGAGGTCTTCCATCGGGAAGGTGCCAAGGTCGTGGTGGCCGATATCTCCGGAAAGCAGGAAGAGGTGGCCAAGCGCCTCGGCGAGGGCTGTATTCCGGTCCACGTCGACGTCTCCAAGTCGGCCGACGTCGAGGCGATGATCCAGGCAGCCATCACCCACTTCGGCCGTCTCGATGTGCTGTACAACAATGCAGGCATCGACGGCGACCAAGCGGCCACCGGTGAATACACCGAGGAGGCGTGGGACCAGGTGCTGAATGTGAACCTCAAAGGTGTATTCCTCGGCATGCGGCACGGCATCCCGGCAATGATCAAGAACGGTGGGGGCTCCATCATCAGTACGGCCTCGATGGCCGCCAACGTCGCCTTCGCGAACATGCCCGCCTACTGCGCGAGCAAGGCAGGCGTCGTTATGCTGACCAAGACTGCTGCCGTGGAGTACGCCAAGGACAACATTCGCGTCAACGCCATCCTGCCCGGCGTGATCGGCACCGGAATGACACCCCACCTTCCGGCCGATCTCATCCAAGGCATCAAGGACGCCACCCCGTTGAATCGCATCGCCAGTCCCTCCGAAGTGGCGAACCTTGCTCTGTTCCTCGCCTCCGACGAGTCCTCGTTCATCACCGGCGACGACATTCTCGTGGACGGCGGCTACACCCTGGTCTGAACGCGTCAGCGTCGTGACAGGGCGGCCGGGACAAGCCGTGACCCGGCCCATTGAAGGGAATGGGGCTCGGCATGCAGGCTGTGCTGCCGTCGATGATCGGTTCCGGTGGCGGGAAGATTGTCAATGTCTCCTCGGTCGCCGCGCTGATCGGCATGCAGAACACGGCCGCGTACGCCGCTGCGAAGGGAGGCATCCTCGGCCTCTCCCGCCAAGCTGCCATCCAGGACGCCTCCGAGAAAATCCGGGTCAACGTCCTCGCGCCCGGCACTATCGAGACTCCCATCCTGGGCGATATCCCGAAGGAGCTGTACGACGTGATGATCGCCGGTACCCCGGCCGGCCGACTGGGCAATCCCGACGACGTCGCATCCATGGCTTTACACCTGCACGGCTCCGGTGGTGACCTCGTCACCGGACAAACCTTCGTGGTCGACGGAGGTGGGACCGCCCACTGAGCCTGTAAATCGGCAAATGCGACGCGGTGCGCCGTGTCGGATAACGAAGTGCTACAGCGTTATCCGACACGGCGCATGGTGTCCGCGACATTCCCACCCAGGAGAACGCGACGACACACTGCGTGCAGGACCCGTCCAGAGCCAAGTTATCGAGTACGAAGTGAACGCGATGTGTACGCCCATGGTAACGAGGCCGAAGACATCACCACTGACGTCGGCAACCTGAACCACACCGGAGACCGCTGCCCCCGCGTCACATGCAGTGAGAACCAGGACCAACGAGATCCATGACTAACCGGGCGCCAAGACCAAGATCAGTCCGATGGTGAATCCTCTGCTTTCCTACGCCCGCGTGGAATTCCGGCGCTTCCTCCAACTCAGTCGTCAGGACGGGTGAGGCAGACCCACGCGCAGGGTCTGCCTCACGTGCTCCGGCCCAAGGGGCGGAACCTGAGGGACGGTCACGGTCGCCACGGCGTGGCGATGCGTGTCGACAGCGTGGGCACTTGTGGCTGCGAACGCTATTGCAGGCCGTCGAACGCACGTCGGGCACGATTCCACAAGAATCGGTCCGGCGGGGGTACCCCCGGGCATGCGTCAGCGCGGGTACCGGGGCTTGGCAACGCACATCCCCATCCGAAAAAGCGTGCGACGAGAGGGCCGATCGGGACGGCCACGCCTGAATCAGCATCCCACCCGTGCCGTGCGGAACGGTGGAAGTCGGCGTTCCTGCCCGAGGACCGAGAGTGCAGCGACGAGGCTGGCAGCCCCCATCGCCAACCAGGCAAACGAGTACGAAGCGGTCGTGACGAGAACCCCCATTATCGAGAGTCCTACGACACCACCGCCGAAGTATGCACCTTGGACCACACCGGAGGCCGGTGCCACCGCATCGCAATACCGGCTCGTGACCCCGTGTACGAGCAGCGGGATCCACGACCAGCCGGGCACCAAGACCAAAATCAGTCGGGCGACAAATGCTCCGGGAATCCCTGACGCCAACAGAACGAAACCCCACCGCCGCCGGCCACCATCATCATCCAGGCCACGGGGAACGGGTCCGATCCCCGCCGGTCGACTATCAGAGCACACGTCAGACGGAACAGGATCGATCCACAGGCACAGGCGGCAACGACGAACGAGATGGACGCGATGTCCAGGCCGGCAGTGGGAGCGGCGATCACCACGAAGGCCGTGGCGCCGCCCAATGCCACGTTGCCGGCCAGGACCCCGGTCATCATCACCACCAGAGGGACGCAACGACACCTTCTCCAGAGCAGCGGCCGGGACGGAACGCGTCCGTTGCGATTGTGCCCCGCGTAGCCACAGCACGATCAGCGCGGCGACCAGACCCCCGATGCCGAGGGCGGACCGCCATCCGATCAGTCTCTCCAGCACCGGCGCGGTTGCTCCGGCCACCATCAGCGCCGTCACGGGACTGGCACTTGCCGCCGCGAACGCAAGCGCGCGTCGTTGGACGCGCACACCCGACATGATCACCACGTTCACTGCGGGTGTGGCCAAGGCCGGAGCGAGTCCGACCACCGCGAGTGCGAGTACCAAACCCGCACCGGAGTGCGCGGCCCAGGTGAAGACAAGACCCAGGGCGAACGCACCGAGGCCGGCGGCGCGCAGTGCTCTCACGGCGCCCATCGGTCTGCGAGTACGGCCCTCGGAAACGCGGCAACGGACGCCACCAGCCGATAGCCGGAGAACGCGAACCCGAGGACAGCTTCGTCGAGGTGCAGATCGGATGTTCTCGCCCATCGCGCTGACCAGAAGCTGGGCAGAATGCGCATGGTGTTCAGGGAGATCGCGTCCACTATGTGTCTGCTACGAATGCTCGCCGGCGACTCTACCGATACCGGAGTGTCGTCCGTGCTGCCCTCGATCAGGATTTCTTCTCGCGCCTGTGCGGGGCTTCCGCCCTCTTCGTCCAACTCGTCGTCCTTTTCACGACGGTGAGGCAGACCCGCATACAGGGTCTGCCTCACCCGGTCCCGCCGGCGGAGCTGGGGCATCCGAGCCCCGTCGGCGTGACGCTCCGCGCTGACGGGCTCGATCTCGGCGCAGTGACTCATCGCCCGTGGTGGAGGCGGGCGTGGCTGTCTCGCCGTCGCTCGCGGACACAACTCGAGATCACGAGGACCGCGGGTTGCCCGCACGCAGGGTCTGCCGCCTCAGTTGTACTTTCCGAGATAGCCCGCATCGACGGGGATAGTGGCGCCGGTGACGTACTTCGCATCGTCCGACGCCAACCATGCGACCGCACCCGAGATCGCCTCCGGCTCCATCCACGGCACCGGCAGCAGGTTCATGGCGGTGAAGGTGTCACCGAAGTCGTCGAACGTGGGATTCTCCACTCCCGGTGCGAAAGCGGACCAGATCGCGTCGTTCTGGATCATCTTCGTGTCGACGGAGCTGGGGTGGATGGTGTTGACGCGAATGAACTGGGGTGCAAACTCGTTCGCCAAGGTCCGCATGAGTCCGACGACGGCGTGCTTGCCCATGTTGTAGTGCACCTGGTTGGGGAAGCCCCGCATCCCGGCGGTCGAACTGATGATGATCACCGAGCCGCCGCGGCCGCCGTCGACGATGTGGGGAAGGGCGGCACGACACGTGTTGTAGGGTCCGTGCATCTGTACATCGATCATCTCGTGGTACGTCTGTTCGGGCATGTCGAGGAAGGGAGCGCTGGACCAGATCCCGGCGTTGGCCACGACGATGTCCAGGCGGCCGAACTCCGCGACCCCGGCATCGACGGCGGCGCGCAGAGAGTCGAGGTCCCGCACGTCTGCCGTTCGCGCCACGATCCGTCCACCGGCTTTGTCGACGAGCCGGGCGGTTTCGGCGAGGTCGTCCTGGGTCGCCAGGTCGTACGGGACGCTCGCCATGTTCGCGCAGAGATCGACGGCGATGATGTTCGCGCCCTCCTCGGCCAGGCGCACGGCGTGTGCGCGTCCCTGCCCGCGGCCGGCTCCGGTGATGAAGGCGACCTTGTCCTGCAGTCTGTTCATGTGGATCTCTCCTGGGACGATTGCTCGATGGGTGGTGTTGTTGTGAGACTGATCTGGGTGGTGACGGCGTCGTCGGCGGCTCAGCCGCCGAGGCGTGAGGGATCGATGGTCAGCGGACGCTGATAGGAGATGTCCGAACGGTCTCGGCGAGGCTGGGGACCCGTCCGCATGAGGGTCTTTGTCCGTTCCGGAAGGTTTTTCACCACTGTCATCGCGACCTGGTCGAGTTGGTCGGGGATCGAGTCGAGCGGTGCCCAGTCCCGGATGCAGGCGCGCGCGGCGATCGCCCAGTGGCCGTCGCGTTTTTCGAATCGGTCGAGGTAGCGGCCACCGCTCATGGTCAGGGGTGTTCCTTCACGGTTGAGCCCGACGAACATGTAGTACGTCTCGGTGTGGGCGACATCGCCGTCGAGCTCGCAGGTGATGTTGAAGATGGCATGTTGGTGGGACAGGTGGGTCCGGGTGTGCATGTCGATCGCCCAGTCGGCGAACTCCTCCGGGCTTCCGACGAAGACGCCGTGGTCGTCGATGGCGTCGGGATGGTAAACCGACAGCAGCAATTCGCGATCGAGCCGGTCCACCGCCCGTGAATAGGTCATCAGGCAGTCGCGGATGCTCTGCCTGTCCTGCAGCTCTCGAACCGAGGCGGCCAGCTCGGTCAGGGACGGGGTTTTCTCGATCTCGGGATTGGCGGTCATCACTGCTCCTTGTCGTCCAGCGGGGCGCATCAGGCGATCGGGTGGTCCTCGCGTACACAGGCGATGTAGTCCCGCCACACGATGCGGCCGGCGAGGACGTCCTCGCAGGTGTAATCCTGGGTAGGGGTGTCCCACCGCAGATCGGTACTGACGAACTGGAGCAGCGCTCCGAACGTGACTCGAGGCGAGAGGAACGTTTCGCTCCAGGCCGATAGGCGGGTGTCGGTGTCGATGGGTTCGCACCCGTCGGTGCGCAGGGCCTCGACCGTGCGCGGGATGTCGTCGACCAGGAACGTCATGTGGTGAAAACCCGGGCCGCGGCGGCGCATCGCTTCGGAGATGAGCGAATCGCTGCGCAGCGGCTGCATCAGTTCCAGTTTGAACCCGGGCAGCATCCAGTGCGTCAGCCGGATCCCGGTCTCGTCGTTGTCCCCGCCGCACAGGAACGTCCCGCCGATCACGTCACGGAAAAACGTTGCGGCTTCGGCCATCGACGAGACCGCGAAGGCGACGTGGTCCACCTTGGTGATCCGCTCGGCGGTCCGGCCGCCACAGACCGTGGGATCGTCACCTGTCGAGGACATCGTGGTTCCTTCCGTCGAGTTGTGGGGATCGAGTGCTGTGCCGGTTATTCCGGGGCGGGCTCTGCGGATCGTCTGGCCCGAGGACGTGTCGCCTACCGGACGGCCGTACGCGATTCCGTGTCCAGAGTCTGCGCCGCCTCGTGTAGCGCGGCTGCGTCCGCGAGTTCGGCGGTGAACTGGGTACGGGTGATCGACCACAGACGCAGAGCGGCCAGGGCCGAGATCGCGAGCGGGATCGAGGCCGCCAGGAAGATGTACTTGGGGGCAACGGATTCGGAGGCGTAGCCGGCCAGGATCGGGGTGATGATCGCGCCGATACGGCTGATACCGACCATCAGGCCGTAACCCCGAGCGCGGGCGAGCGCCGGGTACATCGGTGGTGCCATGGCGGTGTAGGAGGACACGGACACGAACACGGCCAGTCCGAGTGCGGTGGCCATGACGAGGGCGAGGGGTCCGCCCATGGTGAGGGTGAAGAGCACCAGGCTGACCACGGCCAGGCTCAGTGCCATCCAGGCGATTCGGGTGGCGAGGAATCTCAGGCCGATGAGCCCGAAGACGATCGATCCGGCGAGGCTGCCGATGCTGATGATCGTGCCGGCGATGGCGCCGTCCTGAGTGCTGCCGCTGGCGTCGGCGATCAGCTGCGGCGTCCAGGTGCCGACGAAGTAGTACGCCGCGGTGAGGAAGGCGTAGCCGATCCACAGCAGTACGGTGCGCTCGCGCAGTTCGGCGCTGAGCACCCGAGGCTTGCCGGGGGCGGGGGGAGCGACGGTGGTCGACGACTGCGGTTGCTGCTCGGTGGGGGTGTAATCCAGGCCCAGTTTCGTCGCGATGCGAGCGACCTTGTCCTGTGCCCCCGGCTTGTCGGTGGTCAGCAGGAAGGTCAAGGTCTCGGGCAGCAGAGCGGCGACCAGGACGAGTCCGAGGAAGCTGACGGCGGCCCCCACCCAGAACATCGCCTGCCATGCCCCGCCGAAGATCGACATGAGGGACACGCCGGTAAGGCCGGCGAGGGTGCTGCCCAAGGGAAATCCGACGGTGACGATGCCGATGGCGAAATTGCGGCGCGCGGCCGAGGAGTACTCCTGGGCCACCACGATCATGGTGGCGCTGATGACGCCGACACCGATGCCGGTGAGGAAGCGGCCGCCGAGCATGACCGCAGAGTTCGGTGCCAGGGCGGTCGTGACCATCGAGACGATGTTCAGGGTCAGGCCCGCCAGGATCAGAAGGCGCCGGCCGTAGCGATCTGCCAGAGGAGCGACGAAGATCGCCCCCGCCGCCATGCCGAGGAGTCCGGCACTGATCAGGTATCCCTTTTCGCTGGGGGCGGCGAAGTCTGCCGGTAGATGAGGCAGCACGAAGCCCATGGCGAAGAAATCGAAGCCGTCGAGCATGTTGCAAAACATGCACAAGACAACGATGAGCCACTGATAAGGCCTCATCTTCGTTGAATTGATCTTGCTGATGACATCCATACCTTCTGCTCCCTCGTGGAACGGTGACGGGATGATGGCGTCTACCCAGCGCGCCGTGCCCGCCGGCTCGGCGGGCACTGGGTCGGTAGCTGCGGGCCGACGGAACCGATGGGACACTGACCTCGATCGAGGTGCGCCCTGACGTTCCGTGCCCGGACGGATTCGTCCTGGACGACGGTGCTTCCACCGTGGCGGGCATCGGCCGAGCCGGACGAACGCCATAAAAAACGATTGATTGTTTTCTGCGTCACACTGTGCGCTCCCACTCGGGGAATGTCAAGAAGTTTCAAAGCGATCTGTCGACTCGGTCACCGTCCCGGAGCGGATCTCAGCGGTTCCGGATGGCGGGGTTCGAAGAGGTCCCTGCCCTTCGGCCATCGTGCTCAGCACCTCCCGGACGAGAACGGCCATGTCGTGAGCCCACACGGAGGTCAGACCGCCATCGACGGTGAGAGATTGGCCGGTGACGAATCCGGAGCGGTCACCAGCGAGGAACACTGCCACGTCGGCGATGTCCTGGACTGTGCCGGCACGACCGAGCGGGTGCAACTCGCCCAGCCGTGGGGCCAGTCGGTCGAGGAACTCGTTGTGGCGTTCGCGGCCGAGGCGGGTGGCCTGGGCGAGGATGGGGGTCAGGATGACACCGGGAGTGATGACGTTGGAGCGAATCGCGTAGCGGCCCAGTTCGTGGGAGGCGGCGCGGGCGATCTGCTCGATTCCGGCCTTGACGGCCGAGTAGGACACCGATCCGATGCCGGCCAGTGTCGTGGCGATACTCGATATCGAGACGATGCTTCCGCCGGTGCCCTGGGCCTTCATACGCTGCCCGGCATGCTTGTGCCCCAGCAACACCGATCGTAGTAACAGATCGCTGGTGCGGGTGAAGGAGTCGGCGTCGACGTCGAGCAGGCGACCCTGGCCGCCGAGTGCGCCGGCGTTGTTGACCATGATGTCGATCCGGCCGAACGTGTCGACTGCGGCGGCAACGAGAGCCTGGATGTCGGTCTCGCAGGTGACGTCGGTGTGGTGGAACACGATCGAACCGGGATGGGTGTCGGCTACTTCGGCGCCGCGGTGGTCATCGATGTCTCCGACGAGCACCACGGCGCCGTTGTCGACGAACGCTTCGGTGACGGCGCGGCCGATCCCGCCCGCGCCACCGGTGACGACGGCTACCTTGCCGTTCAGTTCTCTGCTCACGAATCCCTTTCCGATCACTCGGTCCCGCAGAACCGTCCGTATGGGCGATGTCGGCCCCCGACGGCCGGTGGCGGATCGGCGGTGCGACCTACTCGCCGACGATGATCGATTCGGTGGGACAGCCGTCGGTGCGCGACGCAGATCCTCTACCGACACCCCAGGTCACAGGCCCGCGAACAGTCGGATCCAATACCTGAGCCGAGGGCCTCATCGCCAATGCTCCATGGGCATTCCCGCTACCGGAGACCACAACACCTGCACCTCTCGATTGCCGAGCCCACCCAAATAGAGCGTCTTCAGATCCGGTCCTCCGAAAGCGATGCTGGACAGGTTGGACACACGAGACCCACGGCTGTGCGAAATCTGATCCCAGGTCAGGCGCCCCTCGGCATGGGCCGAGGCGATCGCGTCCAGCTCACTGCGATTGACGTCTTCGAACACGACGGTCCAGGTCATATCCGGTGCGATGCGGATCAGGCGGTTGGAGATGACACAGACGATCCAGAGCGCGCCCTCCGCATCGACGGCCATGCCATCGGGGAAGGTGTCTTCCGGGTAGGTGATCCGGACAGGATTACTCAACAGGCCGTCTGCCGCAACGTCGTACCGGGTGGTGCGGCAGGCAAAGGTCTCGTTGACGAAAAGGTACTTGCCGTCGGGCGAGAGCCGTAGTTCGTTCGTCCAGTTCAGCCCATCTGCCGCAACAGTGACCTTGCCATCGTGCACCAGCAGGATCTGCCCGGTGTTCTCTTCCGCGGTGAAGTGGTCGTGCTTGCGTCTCAACGAGCTGATGGTGATCCAGGCCCGGTCACCGTCCACCAGCACGAAATTGGTGCGCGGTATAGCGGTCCCGTCGAGCTCGGTCGCGAAGGGGCGGGCCTCACCACGCCGTCCGACCCGCCAGACACCCCCCGCCTTACCCATATTGGCGAACAAGAAGTCACCGTCTGCCGTCAACGCGATACCGTTCGGCCGAAAGCCCTGCGCAATCAGATCTGCCTCGACGGCGGGGCCAGTGGTCCCGTCGGGCGCGATCCGCGCGATACCGAGCGTCCAATCGCCGGTGTAGATCGAGCCATCGCTTGCTGCCAGCACGCATTCCGGCCGGTTCAGGCCACTGCCGATCTGCGACAGATCCGCCGGCTGAAACGGCTCGATTTCGGTCAGCACCATTTGTCTTCTCTCCTGATTGCAATGGAGTCAGGCCGCGATCGGAGTGCGGTCGGGATCTCCGATCGCGGCGACTCTTTGGGGGCTCAGCGGTTGCGTCGGCGTGCACCAAGCGTGACGCTGCCGCTCACAAGGCCAGGTAACCGCCATCGACGGGAATCGTGACTCCTGTGACATACGAGGACATATCGGAAGCGAGGAACACCGCCGGGCCGGCGATCTCCTGTGTCTCGCCGACACGACCGAGCGGTAGTCGTTGGAGGAACTTCTCGCCCGCTTCACCGGTCACCGTCATCAGGTCGCTCTTGATCCTGCCCGGTGCCAGTCCGTTGGCTCGACCACCTGTCGGGCCGAGCGTTCGGGCGAAATACTGGACCAGTGAGCGGACGGCAGCCTTGGACGCGCCGTAGGCGGCACTCGATCTCGGCGCCGTGAATCCGGCAATCGACGAAACGAAGATCACGCTTGCGCCCGCATGCTTCAACGTGGGCAGCAGCGCGACTGTAATGTCCCATTGCGCAGTGAGGTTCACGCCGATGACCTGATCCCACTTCTCCGCCTGATCAGGATCGTTCGGTCTGATGCGGGGCGCGATGCCCGCATTGTTCACCAGCACATCGATATTTCCGTATTGCTCGGCCATCCGAGCGCCGAAGGCATTGACGCCCTCACGGTCGCTGATGTCCAGGATCTCGGCAGAGGCCGAACCACCCGAAGCCTTGATGTCCGCAACCACGACATCTGCTGCTTCCTTGTTCCTGTCAACCACCAGGACGTGTGCGCCTTCCGAGGCCAGAGCGGTCGAGATGGCCGAACCCAGGCCGCGGCCACCTCCGGTCACTACCGCCCTCTTATCGGACAGTCGTGTCATCTGCTTCTCTCCTTTCGCGAATCAACCGGCCGGTGTGGCAAGTCGATCGATTTCTGTGTGCATTCGGTGCCTTGGCCAGCTGTAAATCCGAGACGTCGCAGGATCACGACATGACGTATCCCTTGTAGCCGTTGCGGGTCACGTCCTCGCAGTACTCCCGGAACCTGGGATTGCCCCCAACGAAGAGCAACACCTCGCGTTTGTCGCGCCCCTCGATGTTCTTGTTGATGCCGGTGAACCAGGAGTTCGTCTGCCCAAGGAGCAACTTGCCCATCAACTTCGTGCAGTAGAGCGTATAGCTTTCGGCTGCATCGGGTTCCGGCTCTATACGTTGGACATGGTTTTCCTTTGCATGGGCCATCATTTCGCTCAGCCAGTCGACGGCGAGCGCCGAGCAGCGCGGAATGTTGCAGAAGGTGGCCCCGCTCTGCGGTCCGACAAGCAGGAAGAAGTTGGGGAAACCGGGGCATTGCATACCCATGTAGGTGGTCACGCCATCAGCCCACGCATCCTTCAGTGCCACACCGTCCGTGCCGCGGATGTCGATACGGTTCCACGCTCCCTTGACTGCATCGAAGCCCGTGGCGTAGATGATGACGTCGAATTCGTGCAGGGTCTCGGTGGTCTGGATGCCATCGGGTGTGATTCTGGTGATCGGCGTCGTGTTCAAGTCGACCAGGGAGACGTTGTCCTGGTTGTAGACCTCGTAGTAGTCGGTTTCGAGAGGCACCCGCTTCATGCCGAAGCCGTGATCTTTCGGGATCAGCAGTTCGGCGGTGCGGGGGTCCTTGACCCGCTCACGAATCTTCTGGGCCACGAATTCCGAGACGTACTTGTTGGCTACCGGATCGGACAGCACGTCCTGATACGCACCGAGCCACAGCGAGAATCCCGGGCCCTTGTACAGTTCTTCCAGCTTGGCATCGCGCTCCTCCTTCGGAACGTCGAACAGGTTCTTCGGAATGAACTCGTGCGTATAGCCGGCAATGGATGCGTCGCACTTGGCAATGAACTCGTTGTAGTGCGATTTGATGTAGTCCATCCGCTCCTGGGTCATGGGACCGTTGCCCAGAGGCGTGCACCAGTTCGGTGAGCGCAGGAACACCGTCAGGTTCTTGGCGACCTTTGCCATCTCCTGAATGACCTGCACACCCGTTGAACCCACGCCGATCACGGCTACGCGCTTGTCGGAGAAATCCAGATCGGCGGGACCGAATCCGTTCGGGTCATGCGGCCAGTTCGCGGTGTGGAAGCTTTCGCCCTTGAAGGTGTTGATGCCGGGGGCGTTGGGCATCTGGGGCGCGGACAGCGGTCCGAGGGCCGAGAAGACGAAGCGTGCAGTCACCGGAGCGCGATACTGTTGTTCGAACTCGAGTGTCCAATAGTTGTTCTCGTCGTCGAAGACGGCCTTCTTGACCCGCGCGTTGAAGATGTAGTCCTTGCGGATGTCCATGAGGTCGGCCGCGCGGTGGATGTATTCGAGTACTTCCGGTTGGGCGGCGAAGCGCTCGGACCAGTTCCACTCCTGCATGAGCTCTTCATTCCAGAAGTAGCCGTACACTTCGCTCTCCGAGTCGACCCGAGCGCCCGGATAGCGGTTGTGATGCCACACACCGCCGATGTCGTTTGACCCTTCGACGCCCAGGACGGAGTAGCCCATCTCGCGCAGTCGATAGGTCTGGTACAGACCGGTCAATCCCGCGCCGATCACCACGGCGTCGAAATCGAGTTCTTTCGTCATTGCACTTCCTCTCGTTGGCCTGGGGGCGAGCGTTCCGGGCGGCCGAACAGGCGAGCCGCTTCGCTGCGTCGATCGAGCCCCGGACCAATAACAATCGTTTGTTTTTCATGCGCCGCACGTATCCACGGATATGTGTCACGCGTATGGGGCTTGCAGGGAATTCGAGGCCGGTCAGAGCCCCATCTGCTTGGCGATGATGCTGTGCTGGATCTCGTTGGTGCCACCGCCGACCATGCCGTGCTTGGCCTCGCGGAAGTAGCGCTCCATGTCGTACTCGGGCAGCGTCGCGTAACCGCCGAGGGCCTGCATGCCGTTGGTGGCCACCCGGAAGGCGGTCTTGGCGGCGAAGACCTTGGCCATGGAGACCTCCTTGAGCGCCTTCTCTCCACGGGCCAGCTTGGTGGCGGCGCTGTAGACCAGCAGGCGTGCCGCCTCGACCTCGCACTCGTCCTCGGCCATGCGGTGCTTGAGCACTTGGAAGGACGACAGTGGCCGGCCGAACTGGGTGCGGTCCTTGGTGTAGCGGATGGTGTCGTCGAGGGCGGTGCGGGCGTTGCCGACGTAGGTGGCTGCCAGGCTCAGGCGCTCCCATTCGAGGTGGCTGCCGACGACGGTCCAGCCGTCGCCCGGCTGGCCGATGATGTTCTCCACTGGGACGCGGGCGTCGGTGAAGAAGATCTCCGTCGTGCCGAGGCTGCGGCGGACGATGGTGTCGAGTTTGCGGACGTCGACGCCCTCGGTGGTGTTGGGCACCAGGATCATGCTCAGACCCTTGTGCTTGTCCTCGGACGTGCGGGCCATGACGGCGATGACTGTGCCCGGGAGGTGGGCTCCGGAGCAGAACACCTTGTTGCCGTTGATGATCCACGAGTCACCGTCTTGAACGGCGCGGGTGCGCAGGCCGGCGGCATCGGAACCGGCATTGGGTTCGGTGATGGAGATGCTGAACTTGATCTTGCCTTCCATGAAGTCCGGCAGGTACTTCTGGCGCTGCTCGTCGGTGCCGTGGAACGCAATGTTGGTGGCGGTGAACATCGAGGTCATGATCGCCGCGGCGAAGTCGAGGCTGTACTTGGCGATGGCTTCGCAGAAGATCGCGTACATCACCGGGTCGGCTTCGAGGCCGCCGTACTGCTCCGGGATGAGCAACCCGAGCCAGCCGCGGTCGGCGATCTTCTGGTACGCCTCCTCCGGGAACTCGCGGGCCTCGTCGTGCTTGCGGATGTACTCGATCCCGACCTCACGCTCCATGAAGGCGTGGACGGTCTCGTGCCACATCTGCTGCTCGTCGGTGAAACGGAAATCCATGAGTTCTCCTGGGGTGTGACGGGGGTGATATTCGGAGGACGCTGTGGTCTTGACCACCTTAACCGCATCTGATAGCAATAAACAAGTGATTGTTTTTTCAGCACCGTCCGCCCCGGTGTTCTCAGTCGGGCACCATGGAAAGATGTGAGCGTAGATGGGTCTGCAACACACGTACCAGGGCATACGAGTCCTCGACCTCAGCGAGAACATCGCCGGTCCCCTCGCGTGCATGATCATGGCCGACCTCGGCGCCGACGTGATCAAGATCGAACGCGCCGTCGGTGGCGATTCCACCCGGCTGCTCCCGCCGCAACGGGAAGGCACCGGAACGGTGTTTTCCACAGTCAACCGCAATAAGCGCAGCGTCGCCCTCGACCTCGCCACCAGGCAGGGGCGAGACGCCGTCCTGCGCCTAGCCCGCGACGTCGATGTGGTGGTCGAGTCGTTCCGGCCCGGTGTCGCCGAGCGACTGGGCCTCGGATTCGACGACGTCACCGCCGTCAACGACCGAGTGATCTACTGTTCGATCAGCGCCTTCGGCCGCGGACGACTCGGCCATGACCGCCCCGGCTACGACGCGCTGGTCCAGGCCTTCACCGGGATCATGAGTCTGACCGGTGACCCCGATGGCCGCCCGGCCCGCACCGCCCCCTCCCTCGTCGACATCTCCACCGGGATGTGGGCCGGCATGTCGATCATGGCCGCGCTGGCCAACCGGCCCCGTCAGGACGGTCCGGTCCGCCTCGAATCCACCCTGATCGACAGCGGCCTGTTCATGATGTGCCACCAGATCATCGGCCTCGTGGCCGCCGACTTCCACCCGCAACGACTGGGATCGGCCGCCCCCAGCACCGCGCCCTACCAGGAGTTCCCCACCTCCGACGGATCGATCATGGTCGCCGCCGCCACCAACCGACTCTTCCAAAAACTCTGCTCTGCAATGGAAGCCGAGGAACTCGTCGACGATCCGCGATTCGCGACCGTCACCGATCGGGTGCACCACCGCGAGGACCTCACCACCGAACTCGAGAAGGTGTTCGTCACCCAATCGTCCGGCTACTGGCTCGCGCGCATCGCAGCCGCCGGGGTGCCGGTCGGTCCCGTCCACTCCCTCGAGGAGGCCCTCGCCCACCCATTGACCAAGGAACGCGCACTGGTGGTCGACGACCCCGCTGCCGCACAGGTGCGCCTGCCGCTCGACCAAGACCGCGACCTGCCGCTCGTCTCTCCACCGCCGCTCGGCCAGCACACCGAGGACATCCTCCGTGAGGCCGGCTTCGCCCCCGAAGAGATCCGTGCCCTCGTATCCGCCGAGAACACCCTCCCGTGAACCGGAGACCCGCCGAGATGAATCCTGACACTACGACCGAACGCCGCTTGGCGCTGGAGCAACGGTACGCCCCGTGGCGGCCGCGTACCACCGCCCAACTGTTCGACGAGGTCGCCGCCGAGTACCCCGAGCGCCCCTTCGTCCTGACCGACGACCGCACCTACACCTACGCCGACATGCACCGGTGGGCCCTTCGACTCGCCGCCGGACTGATGGCGGTCGGCGTGCGGCCCGGCGACCATGTCGCCGTGGACATGGCGAACTTCGCCGACTTCATCGCACTCAAGCTGGCAATCGCCCGGATCGGCGCGGTGTCCGTCGCGGTCAACTACCTGCTCCGGCACGAAGAACTGGCCTACGTGCTGCGCCAGTCCGACGCGAGCGTGCTGATCACGATGGACGAGTTCAGAGGGCTCGACTATCTGGACTGCCTCGACCGGATCGCTCCGGGCTGGGAGGACAACGGTGGGGGAGAGGCCCTGCCGCGGCTGCGGCACGTCTTCGTCCGCGCCGTGACCTCGGACCTGCCCCGCCGCGGCGCTCCGCTGTCCTGCCTCGAGGCCGCCGGTGCCTCGATCCCCGACGAGCAGGTGCTCATGGTCACCCGCGGGGTCGGCGCGCGGACCGTCTCGGACATCCTGTACACGTCCGGGACCACGGGCAAACCCAAGGGGGTCATGCTCGTTCACGATGCGGTGACCCGCACCGCCTACAGCTCGGCCTATACGCGGGCCTTCCAGGACGGGCGTCGCATCGGCTACGCCCTGCCGATGTACCACGTCTTCGGCTACATCGAGGCGATGGTGGCGGCGATGTTCGTCGGTGGTGCCGTGGCACCACAGGTGACGTTCGATCCGGCGGCCATGCTCGCGTCGGTCTCACGCCACGACATCGACGAACTCATCTGCGTGCCGACGATGACCTCCCGGCTGCTCGACGCGGCCGCCGACGGAACCTACGACCTCTCACCCCTGTCGACGATGTTCTCCTCGGGCACCGCCCACAGCCCGGAGATGTGGCAGCGCATGCTCGACGTGCTCGGCGTCGAGGAACTGTTCACCGCGTACGGGCAGAGTGAGACCACCGCGTCGACGATGTGCACGCTGCCGGGAGACGCGCTGATCCGGTTCCAGACCACCAACGGCACCGTCAAGCCCGCCGGCGCCGCCGGCGACCCCGGCCTCGGCGCTGCCGTGGCGGTGTACAAGGTCATCGCGACCGACACCGGCGCCGATCTGCCGGTGG
This sequence comes from Rhodococcus sp. ENV425, assembly GCF_002887785.1. Taxonomy (NCBI): domain Bacteria; kingdom Bacillati; phylum Actinomycetota; class Actinomycetes; order Mycobacteriales; family Nocardiaceae; genus Rhodococcus; species Rhodococcus sp. ENV425. Next base: position 57,682 of record NZ_PCZU01000187.1, on the reverse strand, counting down.
GAGAGATCGGTGAGCTCGTGGTGCGAGGCCCGGCGGTCACCCCCGGGTACTACAACAAGCCCGCCGAGACCGCGGCGCTGTTCACCGCGGACGGGTGGATGCGCACCGGCGACCTCGGTCGCCTCGACGCAGACGGTTACCTCACGCTGACCGGTCGGATCAAGGAGTCGTACCGCTGCGGTGGTGAGCTGGTGCTCCCGTCGGAGATCGAGGCCGTGCTCAACCGCCACGAGGCGGTGAAGGTGGCACACGTGGTCGGCGTTCCGCACGAGCGCATGGGCGAAGTCGGATGTGCCTTCGTCGTGCCTGCCGACGGCGCCTCGATCCAAGAAGACGAGTTGATCGCCTATTGCAGCGATCTGCTCGCCCGATTCAAGGTGCCGGCCCATGTCCTGGTGGTCGCCGAGCACGAGCTTCCGGTCACCGTGACAGGCCGGGTGCAGAAGTTCCGCCTGGTGCAGCGGGCGACCCAAGTGCTGGCCCAACGCGTCGAAACGGTGAGATGACCATGGCCCAACCCTCCAACGACATCGTCATCGTCGGCGGTGGCCTGGCCGCCGTGCGGACCGCGCAGGGGCTGCGGACCCTGGGCTACGACGGGCCGATCCGTCTGTATTCGAACGAGTCCGAACCGCCGTACGACCGCCCGCCGCTGTCGAAGGACTTTCTGACCGGTGAACTCGACACCGACGGCCTGCATTTGCTCCACGACAAGGCCCTGGCGAGACTCGACCTCGACATCCATCTGGATTCGGAAGTCGTCGCGCTCGATCCGGCCGGCCGCCGTCTGGCCCTTGCCGACGGCACCACCGTGCCCTACGGACGCCTCGTGGTGGCCACCGGGGCGCAGGCCCGCCGATTGCCGGGGTTGTCGCCCTCAGCGCGCATCCACTACCTGCGTACCGTCGACGATGCCCGTGCGCTACGCACGGCGTTGGCCGACGCCTCCCGGATCACGGTCGTCGGAACCGGCTTCATCGGGCTCGAGGTGGCCTCGTCGGCCCGCCACCTCGGTCTCGAGGTCGACGTCGTGGCCGCCGACGAAGGACCGATGATCGGCATCGTCGGTCGCCGGCTGTCCCAGTGGCTGACAGAGCTGCACACCGCGCACGGGGTGCGCCTGACCAATTCGGTCGTGGTGTCGTCGGTGGACGAGTCCGCCACGGGGGTGACCCTCACCCTCGACGACGGCACCTCCCGCTCCTCGGACATCGTGGCCGTGGGGGTGGGCGTCGGCCGCGAGCTGCAGTGGTTGCGCGAGGCCGGGCTCGAGGTGGACCGAGGCCTGGTGTGCGACGTCGACGGCCGCACCAGCGATCCGTTCGTCTTCGGTGTCGGGGACATCGTGTGCATGCACATCGGTCCCGAGCACGAGGACCTGCAGCACTGGACGGCCGCCGCCGACAGCGCCCGCCGCACCGCCCACGCATTGATGGAGGCCGAGCACTCCCACGACCCGGGCGACGGGTTCTTCTGGACCGAGCAGCACGGCCACCGATTGCAGTTCGTCGGTGCCGGCGGCACCGACGCCGAAGTGGACGTGCTCAGTGGATCGATCGACGAGGGGAAGTTCGTCGCGCACCTGCGCTGCGGGAGCACCGTCACCGGGGTGTTCGCCTCCAACAGTCCCCGCGAATTCCTCGAGGCGCGTCTGGCCTTTCAGAAGCAGGCCGCGGCCGGCGCCGTCGGCTGACGGCGAATTCTTACGATCAGGAGGTACCTGTGAGCATCGATATCGAACGCACCCTCCCCGTAGCGGACCGGGTGGCGATCACCGAGTTGTACGCGCGCTACTCGACGTCCTTCGACACCGGGGACGTCCCAGGATGCATCGAATTGTTCACCGAGGACGGCACATTCACCGTTACGGGGCGGGAACCGGTGGCGGGCACAGCGGCACTGGCGCAGTTCTTCGCCGCCGCGGCCCAACGGTCCGCCGGCACCCATCACATCGTCAGCAACATCCTGGTGGAGAAAATGTCCACGGATCGGGCGCGGGGCAGCGCGCGCGTGCTGGCACTGCGGGTCGACGGCGAGACCGTGCGTCTGGCCGCCCTGGGGCGGTACCGCGACGAGTTCGCCAAGGTCGACGGCCGTTGGCTGATCCACACCCGGTGCGTCGACTCCGGTGTGCCGGACTCGCTCGTCGGCGCCGTCGTCGTCCGGCCCGACTAGGCGTGGGCTGCGCCGTGGCCGACGCGCACGCTCGCCAGCACGATCTCGGCCACGCCCGCAGCGACCGCCTCGGCCGGCTCCGAGCCGTCCGCGGGCAACCATTCCGGGCACCAGTTCACCATGCCGAGGACGGCGCGTACGGCGGTCGGACGATCGAGGTCGGGGGCGAATTCGCCGGCCGCTACCCCGGCGTCGATGATGTCCCGGAGCCGGTGTTCGTAGGCGTAGCGCTTGGCCACGATCCGGGTGCGCTCCGGTGGTTGGATGTGGCGCCACTGGTGGTAGACGACTCGGGCGCGGTTGACGTCTTCGGCCACGACCCGCACGTGGGCCTCGACGAAGTGCCGCAGTTGTTCGGTCGGAGTGCCGGGCAACTCGGCCACAGCGTCGAGGTACTGGTCGATGCCGCTCTCGACGAGACTGACCAGCATCGTGTGCTTGCTGTCGATGTGGGCGTACACGCTGCCCGGCTGGATTCCCAGCGCCTCGCCGAGGTCGCGCACGGAGGTACCGGCATAGCCTTGCCGGCTGAACAGACGCACCGCTGCCGCCATGAGCCGTTCCTGCTTGGTCGGTTTCTTCGGTGCCGAAGCGCGGGCACGGGACTGCCGGGGCATGGCGCCTCCTTTCGAACGGGTGGCCGTGCAGTGCGGACACCACGGCATGACACCTGATTGTTCTCTACCCGGTTTCCGACGAGTACAGCGGTCTTGTTACCGGCCTCACCTGATGTTACATTCAAAAAACAAATGATTGTTCACCGCTCCTCGGTGACTCGAACGGAGGAAGTTCGATGAAGCAATTGGCCACCCCCTTCCAGGAGTACTCACAGAAGTACGAGAACATCCGCCTCGAACGAGACGGCGGCGTCCTCCTGGTCACCGTCCACACCGAAGGCAAGAGCCTGGTGTGGACCTCAACCGCACACGACGAGCTGGCCTACTGCTTCCACGACATCGCGTGCGACCGGGAGAACAAGGTCGTCATCCTCACCGGCACCGGCCCCTCGTTCTGCAACGAGATCGACTTCACCTCGTTCAACCTCGGCACCCCGCACGACTGGGACGAGATCATCTTCGAAGGCCAGCGTCTGCTCAACAACCTGCTGAGTATCGAGGTGCCGGTCATCGCGGCGGTCAACGGACCGGTGACCAACCACCCGGAGATCCCCGTCATGTCGGACATCGTCCTCGCCGCGGAGTCCGCCACCTTCCAGGACGGACCGCACTTCCCTTCCGGCATCGTGCCCGGGGACGGCGCCCACGTGGTGTGGCCGCACGTGCTGGGCTCGAACCGTGGACGCTACTTCCTGCTGACCGGCCAGGAACTCGATGCTCGCACCGCCCTCGACTACGGCGCGGTCAACGAGGTCCTGTCCGAGCAGGAGCTGCTGCCCCGCGCCTGGGAGCTCGCCCGCGGTATCGCCGAGAAACCGCTCCTGGCCCGCCGGTACGCCCGCAAGGTGCTGACCCGTCAGCTGCGGCGGGTCATGGAAGCCGACCTGAGTCTCGGCCTCGCGCACGAAGCGCTCGCCGCCATCGATCTGGGAATGGAGTCCGAACAGTGACCAGCACAGCACCCTCGACCGTAGCCGAGACGGGGACTTTCCACGTCGACCGCTACTTCGAGGACTTCCCGGTCGGCACGGTCTGCGTCACCGGCGGTCGCACCGTGGACATGTCCGACATCTCGATGTTCGCCGGCCTGACCGGCGACCACTATCCCCTGCACACCGACGAACAGTACGCCAGCCGAACCCAGTTCGGTACCCGAATCGCGCACGGGCCCTTCACCTTCTGCATCGCGGTGGGTCTGGTGGCCCTGGCCGGCTTCTACGGCGAAGCCATCGTCGCGATGCGCGAGGTCCAGTCGATCCGTGCCCTCAAGCCGGTGCGTCCCGGCGACACCGTGCACGTCCGGGTCGAAGTGGTGGCTGCCGAACCCGCACGAAAGCCCGACCAGGGCATCCTCTCCCTCGATTACACCGTGGTCAACCAGCACGACGAGACGGTGATGACCGTCCGAATGGTGTTGCTGGCCAAGCGACGTAGCCCCTTGGAAGGCTGACACATGACACTCTCTTCGACCGATCTCGGTTTCAACCCCATGGCGGGAAGCCCTCTCGAAGCAGCTTTCGTGGGTATCGCCGAAATCCCCTCCGGGCGCTATCCGAACCGCCCCTTCATCGGCTCCCTCGTCGAGGTCGCGGTCGCCGCGGTCCGCGACGCCGGCATGCAGATCTGCGACATCGACACGGTGCTGCTGATCCCGTGCCTGCACTCCGCGGACGATCAGGCCGACCTCATCTTCTCCCGTGTGGTGGAGGAACTCGGCCTGCACGGCCGCGCCAAGGCCAGCGCCATGCTGCACTCCGGCGGATCGACCAGCGACAACATCACCCGCACCGCCGCCGGCCTGATCGCCAGCGGACAGGCCAAGAACATCCTGGTGGTCCAGGCCGACAAGTGGGGCTCCGCCCCCGTCGCGGACATGGTCGACATGCTCAGCGGCTACGGCATCCCCCGCGAGTGGGAGCGCCCCACCGGCCTGACCTTCAACGCGGTCGGCGCCCTGATCACCCAGCGATACATGGCAGCGTCCGGCTCGACTCCGGAAGAGATGGCCGCGGTATGCGTCGCCCTGCGCCAGTGGGCCCGACTCAATCCGAATGCGATGTACAAGGACAAGGACCTGACCGTCGAGCAGGTGCTCGGCTCGAAGATGGTGTGCGATCCGATCCATGCCATGGAGTGCCCGATGTTGGCCGACGGCGCCACCGCGTACGTGATGACCAGTACCGAGAATGCCCGCAAGACGCATGACCGGTGGGTCCGGATCGCCGGCTCGGGCGGCTGCGTGTCGCACTACAGCATCGGTCAGGAGAACGACCTGGCCACCATGGGATGGCGGCGGGCCGGTGAACGCGCCTACGAACAGGCCGGCTGGGGCCCCGACGACGCCGACATCGCGCAGGTCTACGACTCCTATGCGGCCGTGCTGACCATCGGCCTCGAGGGCCTGGGCCTGTGCAAGCTGCATGAGGGCGCCCGGCTGTTCGCCGCCGGGGAGTTCTCTCCCGGCGGCCGCCTGCCGGTCAACACCAACGGCGGTCTGCTCTCGGCCGGGCACACCGGCGTCGGCGGCGGCACCGCCCTGCTGGTGGAGGGCATCCGCCAGCTCCTCGGCCGCGCCGAGGACGCCCGCCAGATTTCCGATTGCCGGCGTGCCGTCTGCGGCGGCTCCGGCGGCACCTATATGGACAGCCAGGTGCTCCTGCTCGAGCGCGTGGACAAGTGAGGGACAACATGACGACTTCTCTGACCGACGAGTACTACGCCGCGCTGAGCCGAGGCGAACTGGTGATCCAGCAGTGCGGTGGATGCCACAACCCCATCATGTACCCGAAGTACGTGTGCCCCTCCTGCGGCAGCACCGATCTCGGATGGACGCCCACTCCCGGCGCGGGACAGCTGCACAGTTTCGCGATTCAGCGAGTGGGGGCTCCAACCGGATTCGAGGACGACCTGCCGTACGCCGTCGGCGTGGTCAAGCTCGATGAGGGCGTCCAGCTCCTCGCCCGTCTCCGTCCCGATGCGAACGGCGGCTGGGACGCCTATCGCTGCGACATGCGGGTCCAGTTCGACACCACCCCGGACGAAGGCCGCCATATCGCCTGGTTCCGGGCGGAATAGGAAGCCGGTGCCGTGTCTATCCCCGAGATGAACATCGCGACCTTCCTCGCCAAGTCCGCAACCCACCACCCGGATCACCCGGCCATCGTGGCCGGGGCCCGGACCGTCACCTACCGCGAGTTCTACCGTCGTGCCCTGAGCATCGGCGGCGAACTGCTCGCCCGCGGGCTGCGTCGCGGAGACCGGGTCGCCTTCGCGCTGCACAACAGTCCCGAGGTCCTCGAGACCGTCTTCGGGTGCCTGGCCGCCGGGCTGGTCGCCGTTCCGATGAACGCCCGGCTGCACCCCAAGGAGATGGGCTACATCGTCCGCTCCTCGGGAGCGAAGGTACTCATCCACGGCACCGCCTTCACCGCCCAGATCGACGAGCACCTGGGCGAATTCGACGGCATGCAGTGGCGCTTCGAGGTCGGGGGCACCGCGGGCATCGAACCGTACGACCGCCTCCTCGACTCCGGCACGCCGCTCGAGGCGCCTGTGGAGGTGACCGCCGAGGACGCGAGCTGGCTGTTCTACACCTCCGGCACCACCGGACGCCCCAAGGGCGCGACCTGGACCCACCGGACCGGCCGCGTGGTAGTGATGAACTACCTCGCCGACGTCTACAACATCGACCATGACGATGTCGTGCTGCACGCCGCACCCCTGTCGCACGGTAGCGGAATCGTCGCTCTGCCCACCATCGCCCGGGGCGCAACCAACGTCATCCTCGATGCGCTGAGCTTCTCCCCGGAACTGCTGTTCGACACCGTCGCCCGGCACAAGGTCTCCCACATCGCCTTCCTCGCCCCCACCCAGATCGTCGCGATCCTCGACAAGTACGACCCGGACCGGTTCGATCTGAGCACCGTGAAGGCAGTGTGCTACGGGGGAGCCCCGATCTACCTCGAGCACCTCAAGGCCGCTGTCGAAACCTTCGGCCCGATCTTCGCGCAGATCTACGGCCAGGGGGAAGCTCCGATCACGGTCACCGGACTGACCCGGGAGATGCACGCCCGGTTCGCGGCCACCGACGATCCCCGCCTCGGATCGGCCGGCATAGCCCGCACCGACGTCGAGGTGCGGGTGGTCGATGCCGACGGCACTCCCGTCGCTCCCGGCCAAGCCGGCGAAATCATCGTCCGTGGCGACGTCGTCATGCGCGGGTACTGGAACAATCCCGAGGCCACCGCCGAGGCGCTGCGCGACGGATGGCTCTACACCGGCGACGTGGGCACCTTCGACGACCAGGGCTACCTCTACCTTCTGGACCGGACCAAGGACATGGTGGTCTCGGGCGGCAACAACGTCTACCCCCGAGAGGTCGAGGAAGTGCTGATCACCCACCCTGCGGTGGCCAGCGTGGTGGTCTTCGGCATCCCCGACGAGTACTGGGGCGAAGCCGTGCACGCCGTGGTCGTGACCGAACCGGGCCACCAGGTCACCGCCGAGGAGCTCATCCGCTTCTGCGGGGAGAACCTGGCCGGATACAAAAAACCCAAAGCCGTGGAGTTCGTACCGGAACTCCCGGTCAGTGCCTACGGGAAGATCCTGCGCCGCGAGGTCCGCGACCGCTACTGGGCCGGCCACGACCGCAAGGTCGGCGGCGGCGCACGCGGCGTGGCGACCGCGACGCCGTAACGACCTTGGCATGCCGGGCCGCCGCGACGGCGCCACGACCCTCGCGGTGGCCCGGCCGCCTCACAGAACCAGGAGTTTGCCGTGGACAGAGTTTTCATCGCCGGCGTCGGCATGACACCGTTCGTCAGCCGCACCGACCAGACCCTCGGCGAGATGGCAGCCGCGGCCGCCGCGCAAGCCTTGACCGACGCCGCCATCGAGCCCCGCGACGTCGGCCGGGTGTATTTCGGCAACGGCGCCGCCGGCCTGCTCACCGGCCAGGAAATGATCCGAGGCCAGGTGGCGCTTCGCCACACCCCCTTGGCTGGAATACCCCTGGTCAATGTGGAGAACGCGTGCGCCTCCGGCAGCAGCGCGGTGCTCGGGGCATACGACGCCATCCGCGCCGGCCGCTGCGACGTGGCCGTGGCCATCGGCGTCGAAAAACTCTCCCACAGCGAGAAACACCGCACCTTCGCCGCCATCCGCGGCGCGACCGATGTCGCCGAACTCGACACCGATGCTGCTGCCCAGGAACTGAAGAGTTCGGCCCTGCTCGACGTCTACGCCGCCGAGGCCCGCGAGTACATCGACACCTACGGCGCCTCGGTCGAAGACTTCGCCGCCGTGGCGGTCAAGAACCGCACTCACGGCGCCCTCAACCCCCGGGCCCAGTTCGGCACCCCGCAGACGATCGACGACGTGCTCGCCGCCCGCATGATCGTCGACCCACTGACCCTGCCGATGTGCTCACCGACCACCGACGGCGCCGCCGCCGTCGTGCTCGTGTCCGAGCGCTACCGCAACCGCAACGGGGCAGGCACGTGTCAGATCCGGGGAATCGACCTGGCCTCCGGCCACGGCGCCGGCTCGGAACCGGTCGCCCGCGCTGCCCGCGCCGTCTACGACGCCACCGGCATCGGCCCCGACGACCTCGACGTCATCGAGGTTCACGACGCCGCAGCACCGTCGGAGATCCTGCAGTACAGCGAAATCGGATTGTGCGAGGACGGGGAAGGACACCTGCTGCTGCGCAAGGGTCAGACCGCCCTCGGCGGCCGTACCCCCGTCAACGTCAGCGGCGGTCTGCTCAGCCGGGGACATCCCCTCGGCGCCACCGGCTGCGCCCAGATCGTCGAACTGTTCGACCAGCTGAGCGGACGAGCCGGAGCCCGGCAGGTCGAACGCGCCGGCGTAGGGCTGGCAGTCAATGCCGGCGGATGGCTGGCGGGCGCCTACGCCACCACCGTCGCCACCCTCCTCACGCGGTGACCGTCGTCGGCACCGTCCATCCAGCACCCAAGGAGACACCAGTGCGGCAAGACCTGGAAACGCTGTACTACGAGCAGGCCGACGACGGCGTCGTCGTACTGACACTCAACCGCCCGGATCGGGGCAACGGGGTCGTGCCGGAACTGGTCCGGGACTTCGTGGAGACCTTGACGCGGCTCGAGGCCGACAAGAGTGTCCGTGCCCTCGTCCTGACCGGCGCCGGGAAGCAGTTCTCCGCCGGTGCCGATCTGAAGGCGATGAAGGACTACCTCGAACATCAGCACCGCGTCGAGCACGAACCCTACAACGCCCGGGTACTTTTCCCCCTGACCCAGCGTGTCGTCGCATCCCGGCTGCCGACGATCGCGGCGATCAACGGGGGCGCCACCGCCGGGGGCCTCGACTTCGCCCTGGCATGCGACATCCGCATCTGCTCCACCAGAGCGAAAATGGGGGAGACCTACATCAACATGGGTCTTCCCCCTGGCAACGGTGGCTCCTACTTCCTGCCGCGACTCCTCGGATCGGGCATGGCGGCGGAATTGGCGCTGACCGGGGACGTCATCGACGCGCAGCGCGCTCTCGAGATCGGGCTGGTCAACCGTGTAGTCGAACCCGAGGACCTGCTCCCCGAGGCGGTGGCGCTGGCCGGCAAGATCGCAGCCAAGTCCTGGCGCGCGGTCGAGGCCACCAAACAAGCCTTGCGCTCGACGTGGCAAGTCGACCTGGCCACCTCGATGACCAACAGCTTCTGGGCGGTCTCGGCCCTGCACTACGGGCCGGATCTGCTCGAAGGGGTCTCGGCCTTCCTCGACAAGCGTCCACCACGCTTCAACGAGGATCGGACACACGCCGCGGATTCGCCCACCGCGGATCCGGCGGCATCGGCGCCCGCTCACGCCTCACTACAGTGACGCCTCACTACAGTGACACTGTGAGCACTTCGGAACGGGCACCTGCCGCCGCCACGCGCGAAACGATCCTCGCCGCGGCGACGGCACTGTTCGGTGACCTCGACTACCCGGCCACCTCCATCCGCGACATCGCCCGGGCGGTCGACATGCTCCCGGGCAGTATCTACGCCTACGTCGAGAGCAAAGAGGCGATCTTGTACGAGATCGTCTCCACCGGGATCGACCGGTTCGTCTCTGCGGTCGAATCCATCGACCCCGCCACCGCACCGGACGAACGACTCGAACAAGCCATCCGTGCCCACATCGACATCGTCGCCGAAAACCCGCAACGGGCCCTCGTCGTCTTCCATCAATGGCGGTATCTGGGCGACGAGTCCCGTGCCCAGGTGATCGCAGCCCGGCGCCGTTACGAAGAGTTCTTCCGCACCACCATCCGCGAGGGCGCCGAGACCCAGGTATTCCGCCCTGACCTCGACGTTCGCTACGCAACCTTGACGGTTCTCGGCGCGCTGAACTGGGCGCCGGAATGGATCCACGCCGACGATCCAGCGCGTGCGGACAGCGGGCGGAAGCTGGCAGACATCCTTCTCGCCGGGCTGCGTCCATTCGACGAGAATGCACCGTAGCGGTCGATGTCGCAGCAGCCGGGAAGCGGCACGAACCCGATGCTGTCGCCTTGGTAACGACTGTTTGTTTGGGTTACATTCGTAAGAAGAACTGACCGTCCCGGACGGGGAAGGGGGAGGCATGCCACCGAGACAACGGCGTAACAACAGCCGTTCCGCAAAGAGCGGCCCGGTTTCGGCTGCGGAGATCCGTGCAGCCGCCTTGGCCTTGTTCAGCGAGCGGACGTTCCCCGTCATCGGGATGCGAGACATCGCTGAGGCGGTCGGGCTGCTGCCCGGTAGTCTGTACGCCCACATCAGCAGCAAGGAAGAGTTGCTCGCCGACATCGTCACCGAGGGCATCACGAACTATCTGGTAGAACTCCGCCCCTTCCTCGAATCCCAGGATCCGGCTCCCGATCGGATGCGCGGCGCCGTCAAGGCCCACGTGAAGGTGCTGGCGAAGACCCTCGAACAGACCCGGGTCGCCTTTCATCAATGGCGGTTCCTCGGTGACGGTGCCCGAGAGCAAGTAGTCGAGCTGCGTAAGCAGTACGAGAATGTATTTCTGCAGATCTATCGGGCGGGGGTCGCGGAGGGCACCTTCCGGAAGGCGCGCAGCGAGCGCATCGCAGTGCTTGCGGTGATCGGCATGCTCACCTCCGCATCGGAGTGGTATTCACCCGAAGGTCGGCTCGGTGCCGACGAGTTCGGTGAAGCCCTGGCCGAAGCCGCAGTGGACGGGCTCGTCGCGACGAGCTGACCGGCCGAGGACGGGTTCCAACTCCGTGGTGCATATTGAGCGACACTGCTAGTCGGGTCGCGACCGAGCGCCGGCACAGCGCACCGGGCCGGCACGCCCCGACGGGAGTGCACCACGGGACCGCCGCCGAGGTGCATCGTCGGCAGCCGCTCGGCGAGTACTGGGCTGCACACTCCGAGCGGTTCCGCCGCCCCACGGCGCCGGCCCTGTCCGGGCTCACTGGCCGCAACACCCGCCTGTCTCGAGCAGAGTGGCAACTACCGGCTTGATCATGCGCATGACCGTCAAAGCGTGGGAATGTGCTCGGCTCAGGTCTCGCTGTCCGGGTGGATCGGTGACGTGCGCAGCTCGCTCTCGTCGCCCTCGGAGACCTCGAACACCTGCAGGGGCGTGTTCGGGGGAGGGGTGCCCTCGTTCCGTCCGGGCGTTGCCGCCGCGGAGGGGGCCGTCGACGACTCGATCCGCCGGCGGAGCTCGGCGAGAAGCAAGTCGGTAGGCACCCGGGTGAGATCGGGCCCGGCACCGTCTTCCGGGATCTTTGTCACCGTGACCACCCCGGCACGCTCGTGGAAACGCATCGACCGATGCGATTGTCTCAGAGCGCGTGACGGCGAGTCATCGGTTTGCGGGGTCGGTGCGACGCATCGCGCGCCGGGCCTGCTCCTCGGTGAAGTTCGGTGTCAGGCGCAATTCCTCCAGGGGGACTTCACGTTCGGTGCTGCGGACCTCGACGCGCACGGGGTCGCCGGTGGCGTCGTCGGACAGGCCGAGGGGGCCGCCGCGCTCGCCCTGGAGGTACTTGTCGCCCCACTGCATCAGCGCGAGCACCGCAGGCAACAGGTCGCGGCCCTTCTCGGTGAGGATGTATTCGTACCGTGTCCGCTGCCCGGGCTTCTTGTAGGGCCGGCGCTCGAACAGGCCCTCGGCGGTCAGTTCGCGCAGGCGTGCGGCCGCGACGGCCTCGGTGATGCCGACGCGGCGCGCGAAGTCGTCGAACCGGGTGGTGCCGTAGTAGGCCTCGCGCAGGATCAGCATCGCCGAGCGGGTCCCCACCACGTCCATCGCCTTGGCGATCGAGCACTGGGAGGCCTGCCAGGCGTCGCGATCGGCGAGGAAGCCGTCCAACCGTGCCGCATGCATGCCCCCATCCTATCTGACTTGCCAAGGCCATAGTCAGCTTCTAACCTCTCTGGCTATGGAAAGCCAAAGTCAGGCCTCGGTCCGGATCGGCCCGCTCCTCGCCGTCCTCTCGGGAGCGCCCTTCGTCGCGAGCCTCGATCTGTTCGTCCTCAACGTCGCACTGGGCGACATCGGGACCAGCTACCCCGGCAGCTCGCTGGGAGAGCTCAGCTGGGTGCTCAGTGGCTACGCGATCGTGTACGCGGCGCTGCTGGTCCCGCTCGGTCGCTGGGCCGACCGCATCGGCCGCCGGCGCGGCTTCCTCGCCGGCCTCGGGCTGTTCACCGTCGCGAGCGCGGCATGTGCGCTGAGTCCGTCGCTGTGGGTGCTCGTGATCTGCCGGCTGTTCCAGGCCGTCGGAGCCGCGGCGCTGACGCCGGCCAGCCTGGGGCTGCTCGTGAGCGCGGTGCCGGAGGCGCGACGTGCCGGTGCCGTGAGGATCTGGGCGGCCACGGGTGCTGCGGCGGCGGCGTTCGGCCCGGTGGTCGGCGGGCTTCTGGTCGAGGTCTCGTGGCGCTGGGCGTTCCTGATCAACGTCCCGATCGGGATCCTGCTCCTCGCCGTCGCGCGGCGCGTCGTGCCGGACATCCGCCCGGTCGATTCCGGCACCCGCCTCGACCTGGCCGGCGCCGCTCTGCTGACGCTGGGCATCGGTGCACTCGCGCTCGGACTCGTCCAGGGGCCGGAGTGGGGCTGGGCCGACGTCCGCATCCTCGCCGCGTTCGTCGTCGCCGCCGGGGCCCTGCTGCTGTTCGCGCACGTCAACGCCCGGCACCCCGCGCCGCTGATCGAGCCGAGTCTGCTTGCGGTGCGCTCCTTCTCCTGGTCGAACGTGACCGCCCTGATCTTCAGCGCGACGTTCGCGGCCGGTCTCCTGGCCAATGTGCTGTGGGTGCAACAGGTCTGGGGATACTCCGCCCTGCGGACGGGTCTGGCCGTGGCTCCCGGGCCGCTGATGGTGCCGCTCTTCGCCGCCGTCGGGCAGGTGCTCGCGCGACGTTTCACCCCCGGCACGATCGCCGCAGCGGGATGCGTGCTGTGGGGCGCAGGCGCCGGCCTGGTCCTCGCGACGGTGGGGCCGGAGCCGGAGTATGCGACCGCGCTGCTGCCCGGCTGGCTGATCGGCGGCGTCGGCGTGGGGCTGGCCTTGCCGACCATCCTCTCGGCCGCCACGGCGCAACTGCCCCCCGCACGCACCGCCACCGGCAGCGCGATCGTCACCATGAGCCGGCAGCTCGGCACCGTGCTCGGGATCAGCGTGCTCGTCGCGATCCTCGGGGCCGGTGACGATGCGGTGTCCGCCTTCCGATTCTCCTGGTGGACGATCGCGGCGGTTGCCGTCGTCGCCGCCCTCGCCGCCGGAGGTATGACCCCCCGCCCGTCCACACCGGAAGTGAAGGTCCTGGCATGACCCATCTCGCCCCCGCCCCCTTCCCGATCGAATTCGATTCCAGCTGGCTGGGATTCGGTGGCGTGCACGGCGGACTCGTCGTCGCGGCCCTGATCCGCGCGGCCGCCGTGGAAACCGGCGCAACGCCGCTCGCCGTCTCGGCGCACTTCACCGGCCCTGTGCAGCCCGGCCCCGTCGACGTCGCGGTCGACGACGTCCGCGGCGGCCGGACCGTGAGCGCCCGGGCATCGATGCCGGACTCGGTCACCGCCCTCGTCCGGCTCGCCCGGACGGTGGGTGAAACGACCTGGCCGCGTACGGGAAGCGATTTCGGCGGCACGGATCCCGTGACGCTGCCGCCCCTGGAGATCCCGGTCGACTTCGTGCCGTTCTCGCAGTACCTCGACATCCGGCCGATCAATGCGGCCCGGCCCTTCGGCCGGGGCGACGACCCGGAATTCGAGGTGTGGATACGGCTGATGTCTGCGGTCGGGTTCGCTCCGGTCGAGCGCGCCGCGATCCTCCTCGATGCGCTGCCGCCGGGGTTGTTCGCGACGATGTCCGCACCCGTCCCGGTTCCCACGGTGGAGTTCGCGGCGCATTTCGCCCCGTCGCGTGCAGCTGCCGACGGTTGGTATCACCTGCGGCACCGAACGGTGTGGGCCACCGAGATGCTGTGCGTCGACGAGGCGGAGCTGACCGACGGCGACGGCCACCTCGTCGGTCAGGCCCGGCAGCTGCGCCGCATCCTCGGAGGCTGACGGAAGCGTCGGTGATGCACATCACGGAGTGGGACGTCGAACCGCGGGTAACACCTAGAACGTACCGCTCGATGATCTTGATGGCGTCCCCTGTGGTGCACCCTGCTGCTGCGGGAGCGTCGTTCGTCCCCGCTCATGCGAGGACGGAAGGATCGTCACTCGACACAACGGAGGTAAACATGGTTCTCGGTTCCCTCGCTGCAACGCTGTTCACGCTGCTCGCCGGTCTCGGCATCCTGCTCTGACCCACGCTCGACCCACGCCGCAAGCGCTCCGCCTCGAAGCGGGAGCGCTTGCGGCGCGCGGTCCCGGCTCGTGCCGGGCCTGTCTCGACGGCCGACGGTCAGCGGCCGTTGCCGCCTCCATTGTTGCCGCCCCCATTGTTGCCGCCCCCGTTGTTTCCGCTGTTGCTGTTGTTTCCGCCGCCGTTTCCGTTGTCGTTGCTGGGCTTTTCGGGCTTGGGAGGCTTCTCCTCCGCCGGCGGTTGCGCCGGTGCCGGCGCCGGGGCCGGTACGGGAAGGGTGGTGAAGACGGGCCCGGTGTCCACGGCCGAGGGGGTGGGCGAACCCACGCTGCCGACCGGTGTCGGGGCGGTGGCGGGAACGCTGCTCGTCCCCGGCGTGGCGACCGGCGGTGTGTCGCCGCCCTGACCCCAGGCCAGCAGGAGGAGGGCGACCACCGCCGCGGCGGTGAGGCCGATTGCGAGCAGGATCCGGCGGCGACCGGAGTCGGGCGCCGCGTCGAACGTCGACAGCGTCGGGACGGGCGCCGGCACGGGCGGCCCGGCAACGGTGAACCCCCGGGTCGGCGCGTGGATCACCTCGGTCACCGGATCGGCGCGGTGCGGTTCCCGCAGTGTGGCCAGGTGCGGTTCCCGCAGTGCAGCGAGCATGTCCCGGGCGCTCCCGAAGCGGTGCTCCGGTTCGCGTGCCATCGCACGCTCGATCACGGCCACGAGTGCGGAGTCGACGTCCGGTCGCGCGGTGGCCAGCGGCGGCGGCGGCCCCTGCGTGATCGCCCGCGCCAGGGCCAGCAGGTTGTCGTAGTCGTAGGGTTTCCGCCCGGTCAGCGCCTCGTACCCCACGGCCCCGGCGGCATACAGATCGTCCGTCACGCTCGCCGGTGTGCCGGAGAGCCGATCGGGGCTCAGGTAGGCGACGGTGCCGACGAGTTCACCGGTGCGGGTGTAGTCCTCGCCGGCGCTCTTGGCGATACCGAAGTCGGTCACCTTCACCGTTCCGGTCTCGGTGAAGAGGATGTTGCCGGGCTTGATGTCGCGGTGGAGAATCCCGGCGTCGTGCGCCGCGGCGACCGCAGCCACCACGGCGATCAGTATCGCGCGCACCCGGTCCTCCGGCATCGGGCCGAGGGCGATCTCGTCGGCGAGGGTGCGGCCGGGCAGGCGTTCCATCACGATGTACGGAACTCCGGCGTCCTCACCGCTGTCGTGCACCGCGACGATGTGCGGATCGGTGAGGTTCGCCGCGGCTCGCGCCTCGGCTTCGAAGCGCCGGCGTACGTCGGGCTGGCGGCCGAACTCGCCGCGCAGCACCTTCACCGCGACGGGCCGCCCCAGCCGCGTGTCCCAGCCGTCGTGGATCTCGCCCATGCCGCCGCAGCCGAGCAGGCCGCGCAACTCGTAGCGGCCGGCGAGCAGTTCGGGAACGGGCATGGTTCCAACGCTAGTGCGGTGCCGGGGGTGGTACCAGGCAAGCCTCGCCGGACGGCCGTCGTCATGCGGTCCGAGTCGTGTGGCGCGGCGGGACGCCGCCGTCCCGTGACCGGTCAGGTGGGGGTGCCGGCCGCGGCCGCGCCGCATCCGGCTGCTGCGGCGTCCCGCAGGTCGTCGACGGATACTCCCGCGACCGCCGCTGCGGCGGCCACCCCACCGAACAGGGTGCCGACCAGCCCGTGCGACGGGCGCACCCCCGCACCGGCGTGGAACAGGCCCTCGACCGGTCCCGTCGCGCCGAGGCGGGTGAACGTCTGGCTCGGGGTGAACGCCGGGCCGTACGACACGCCGCCGGTGCAGCGCATGAAGCGTTCGTCGGTGACGGGAGTCCCCGTCTCCTCGTGGACGATGGCGTCGGCCAGGCCGGGAACCGTGCGTTCGGCCGACCTCACGAGCCGGTCGCGAAGCTCGCGTCGTCTCGCGTCGTAGCGCGCTGTCGAACCGCTTCCCGGTGTTATTCCCCACCAGGTGTGCTGTGCCGGGGCCGGGCCGATCAGCTGAACGTTGGTCTGCCCGGGCGCGCACAGCCGGGGGTTCTCCGGGTCGGCGAGGCTCGCGATCCACAGGCCGGCGGACGTGGACGAGGGAAGCTCACCCGCACGGAGCGCGGCGTACTCCGCATCGAAGTCGTCCGTGTCGGTGACGAGACGGGTCGCGTTCGGATAGCCCTCGGCGGCGAGGTCCCGGTCGAGAATCAGATAGACGACGGCGAGCGGCAGGGCCAGTTCGTAGCTGCGTACCCGCCGGAGGAGCCGGGAAGGCACACGATCCGGCGGCAGCAGCGACAGATACGTCTGCTGAATATCGACCGCCGACACGACCGCGGGGGCGAGAATCTCGCGTCCGGCCCCCGGAACGGTGTCGAGCGATGCGTCCTGTGTTCGTACGCCGCGAACTCTGCCGTCGTCGACGAGAATCCGGCTCACCTCCGTGCCGAGCAGTACGTCGCCACCATGGCCGCGCACCACCTCTGCCAGGCCCTCCGAGACGACCCGCGATCCGCCTTGCGGGTACGACAGGCCCTCGAGATAGGTGTGGATCATCCGGGCCGCCACCGGCAGCGACAGCCGCGACGGCGCCACGGCCAGACTGCCGGTCGTCCAGCCGAGAAGTGCGGTGGTGAGTTGCGGGGAGGCGTGCAGATGGCGCAGGTAGCCACCGGCGGTCGCGCGTCCGTAGCGCAGCAGGCCACGTAGCCGCCACGGCAGCTGTGGCAGCTCACGCAGGTGCGGCCGCTCCGCGATCCGTCCCAGCTCCTCGGTGAGCAGCTCGACGGTGGTGAGGAATTCGTCGATCGTGTGACGCTCTGCCGGAAATGCCTCGTACAGAGTGGCTTTGAAGGCATCCATGCCCTTCGGGACCGCCAGTTCGCGGTCGCCGTTCAGCAGCCGGAACATTCCTGCGGGATCGAACTCCCGGAACGTCACGTCCACACCCAACGGTCCGAGTGCGTGTCGCACCGGCGCCTCGGAGGTGTAATGCAGCCCGATGTCGAATTCGTATCCGTCGTGGGTGAAGGCGGACATGTGCCCACCCGGCTGGTTGCGGGCGTCGGCCACCAGTACCCGGCGCCCGGCGGCCGCCAGATATGCCGCGGCCGTGAGCCCACCGGGTCCGGCCCCGATGACGATCACGTCGTAGTCGTAACGCTCTTCCATGCTGACCTCCGGATTGCGGGGAAATCGCCGGTTCGGGGCGCCGTTCAGTGGTGCCGGATCTCGCGGGTGGACGGGTGGCCCGCCACGTTGCGGACGAAGGTGACGAACGCGGCGACGATTCCGATGATGCTGCCCACGATTCCCAGTCCCAGCGCAATGCGCACCACGAGCGGCCAGTCGAACGAGGCGTCGCCGAAGTCGAACGGGAACACCTGCCAGATCCGCAGCAGCGCCAGCAGCGCGACCGCGGTGGTGACCACGTCTCCCAGCGCCTTGAACCAGATGGGATCCCACACGAAGTACAGGAGATTGGCGACCAGGCTCGCCAGGATCGAGGCATTGACGAAGCCGATGACCGACCGGGTGCCGTCGGTGAGGAATGGTACGGCTTCCCAGCCCGGCCACACGTTGGCGGCGTACAGCACCGCCGCATTGAGGAGCACCGCGACGAGATACCCGAATCGCCGGGCGGCGACCGGGGAGCGCGGACGGGTCGTGGTGGGTGTCATGGCGACCTCCCTCGGGCAGGACCGTCTTCCACGCTAGCCCCGGCGTCCGGATCCGCGTCAGGGAAGAAGGTCCCCGGCCGGCCGATGAGTTTGCCGTCGCTCGGCGGTCGGAACAGGTGCAGCATCGTTCGCAGCGGAGGAGTGAGCACCATGTTCGACCGTTCCCCAGCCTTTTCCGGCTTCGCCGTCGACGACGTTGCCGCGGCCGCGAAGTTCTACGGCGACGTCCTCGGCGTCTCCGTGTCCGAGGAGCACGGAATGCTCCACCTGCACCTCGACGGCGGCCGCGACACGTTGATCTATCCGAAGGAGGACCACACCCCGGCCACCTACACGATCCTCAACTTCCCGGTTCGCGACATCGAGAAGGCGGTGGACGAACTCGCCGCGCGCGGAATCCGGTTCGAGCGCTACGAGGGTGTCGACGGCAAGGGCATCTTCCGTCGGGTGGGTCCGCCGATCGCCTGGTTCCGGGACCCGGCGGGCAACATCCTCGCCCTCCTCGAGGTGGACGAGGCCCCGGCCGACGAACAGATCCGCGCGCTGATCGAGGAACACACCGCGGCCCGCAACGCCAAGGACGTCGATCGGCTCGCCGCGTGCTATATCCCCGGTGCGACGGTGTTCGATCTGGCGCCGCCGCTGCGCAAGTCCGCTCCCGACCCGCAGGCCTGGGCGTCGTGGTTCGCGGGGTTCGACGGCCCTCTCGACTGCGAAGTGCGGGATCTGCGCGTCGAGGCGGCCGGCGACGTCGCGTTCTGCCACGCGCTGTCGCGGCTGGGAGCGACACAGCTCGGTGGACCGCGATTCGACATGTGGTTCCGTGTCACGTTCGGTCTACGCCGCGTCGAGGGGTCGTGGCGGATCGCGCACGAGCACGAGTCCACCCCGTTCCATATGGACGGTTCCTTCCGGGCCGTCACGGACCTGCAGGAGTGACCGGCTCAGTCCGGTGGCTGCAGTTCGTGCCTGCCGCTGTTGCCCGTGCCGCCCGAGTTGCTGCGCAGCCACCGACCGGGCAGCTTGCCCGCGAGGTCGCCCAGTGGGCCCACCGCCCCGCGGAGCAGTTCGACGGTCTCCTGCAGCACGTCGATGCTGGTGCTCATCCGCAGGATGCTGGGGGTGAGCTGCGCCAGCGTCTCGGACAGCGACACGATCTGATCGAGCGGACCGCCCTTGGCGAGGAGGCGCTCGAGGGCGCCCTGTTCGGCGAGGAGGGTGTCCAGCACTCCACCCCGCTCGAGGGCCCGCTCGAGCAGGCCGCCGGGCTGGAGGGCGATGTCGACGATGCCGCCGGGGGCGGTGAGGCGTTCGACGGGCCCGCTCTCGGCGAGCAGGCGCTCGAGCGGGCCGCTGGGTGCGGTGAGACGGTCGAGGAGGCCGCCGTTCGACAGCAGGCGGTCCAGCGCCCCGTCCTCGGCGAGGATCTTCTCGAGCGGACCGCCGGGGGCGGTGACGCGGTCGAGGGCGCCGCCGGGCTCGAGGAGGCGGTCGAGGGGGCCGCCGGGTGCGGTGAGCCGGTCCACCGGCCCGCCGGGGGCGAGGAGGCGGTCCAGCGGTCCGTCGGGGCGCAGCGCCTGGCCGAGAGGACGGTCGTCGGCGGCGAGCACGGAGACCTGTTGCAGCAGGCCCAGCGGTCCCCGCGGATTCGCCACGCCGACCGCGCTCAACCCCGCGTACGTCCGGGGGGAAATCGCCAGGCGGACGGTGGCGATCGCGCCCTCCGCCACGCCCAGGGCCGAGTCCGCTGCGGCGAATCCGAGGCGGACGGGAAACGCGAGCGCGGACGCCAGACTCATGCCTGTCACTGTAACCGGCACAACAGTCCGGCTCGGCGGGACGAGCCGTTACCGAAGGTCGTCAGGAGACGCGGAGCGTTCCGACCCGTACGTACGTCTCGGTGCATCCGCAGCCGTGGGCGAGGTCGGAGCAGTCGACCACCAGCATGTGCCGCACGCGGGAGGTGTCGAAGCAGTCGGGTTCGGTGCATTCCACGGGCACCGTCGCGTGCACGACGAGGGTGCCGTGACAGTGGTCGAGATCGGATCGGCACGCCCGGCACGTCATGGGCGGGACCTCCTTCGCGGTGGCTGTCTTCGTCCCGTAATAGCATCACGCGCCGACAAGGTGGTGGACGTGCGGGGCGTGTTACGCCGGATCAGCGCCGCCTGCGCCGGGCGACGAGGGCGACGGCCAGCGCGCCGGCGATCACCCCGATCCCGGCTGCGACCCACCAGCCGGGTGTGCTGTCGGATCCGGGAACCGTCACGGCGACGGGTTCGGATGTCGCGCCCGCCGCGCCGGGCGCGCCCGAGTAGACCGCCGTGATCGTGTGGCTCCCGGCGCCGGAGACGCGGTGCTCGGTGGTGGCGCGGCCGTCGACGACCGCCACCGGTGGACCCAGGTCGGTGCCGCCGTCCCGGAACAGGATCGTGCCGCCGTCGACGTCCGGTGACACCGTCGCCGTGAGCGTGACGACCGTCCCGTCGTCGACCACGTCCGGGGCGTCGACGGTGACCGTGGCGGGCACCTCGGCGGTGTCGGAGATGGTGATGGTCGCCAGCGGGCCGGCGCCGGCGTTGAGCGGACCGGTCATGGTGTCCCGCGGCGAGCAGCGGGTCGGTCCCCACTGGTTGGTGCCGAGGAACGTGGCCTGGGTGAGCGAGGTGTTGTAGTTGGCGTCGTCGTCGACCAGGCCCGCGGCACCGGCCGTGCGGAGCATCGGCGTGATCACGCCCGCGTCGCCCGCGATCATGGTCACCTCCACCGCCGGCAGCCGGAACCAGCTGTCGCCGACGGGGCTGGGGGAGCCGTCGAGCTGCAGCTGCGTCTTCGGCGCCCGGATCCCGGCCTCGCTGTCGGCACCGGACGTGGGGCTGTTGCCGATGACCTCGTTGTTTCCGGACAGGCGCAGGATCGTGCCCGCCGGGTCGGGGACGCCGTCCTCGTTCACCCGCAGCACACCGGGCGGCACGTTGTCCAGGTTGAAGGCGGTGCCGGGCACGACAGCGGCGTCGACGAACGTCGCGTTGGCGGGAATGGCGAAGTCGTTCTTCAGGCGGGAGACGCTGCGGGTGGTGGCGCCGCGGCTCGAGTCGGGGTACGCGACGGGCGCCGTCTGGATGCGGTAGGTGAACCGCTCGCCGGGACGAACCCGGGCGGGCGCGTCCACCGTGGCCGACGACCCGAGCAGCTCGTCGACGTCGATCACCGACCGCACCCGGCACGCGATGCCGAACGAGACCTCGACCGCCTCCGCGGCCGCGGGCGGGCAGACCGCGATCAGGGACACGGCGACGGCTGCGGCCGACGCCGCCCCGCGGCGCACCCACTTCGGCGACACGGCGGCTCCTCCCGGTGCGGACACGTCCATGATCCCCGATCGCCGTACTCCGACGGCCCGAATTCGGCAGGGCCGGCATACAGGAAGTTCCCAGGATTCTCGCAGCGGCATGCCAGAGCCCTCCGGGAGAATCGACGCCGTGACCGACAAGACCCCCGAAGCGCGGATCCTGATCGTCGACGACGAGCCGAGCATCGTCGAACTGCTCTCGGTGAGCCTGAAGTTCCAGGGTTTCGAGGTCGAGACGGCGGGAAACGGCGCCGAGGGACTCGACCGGGCCCGGGCCTTCCGGCCGGACGCGGTGATCCTCGACGTCATGATGCCCGGGATGGACGGGTTCGGGATGCTGCGCCGGCTCCGGGCCGACGGTTCGGACGCGCCGGTGTTGTTCCTGACGGCGAAGGACGCCGTGGAGGACAAGGTGTCCGGCCTGACCCTGGGTGCGGACGACTACGTCACCAAGCCGTTCAGCCTCGAGGAGGTCATCGCCCGGCTGCGGGTGATCCTGCGGCGGGCCGGCAAGGTGTCCGAGGACGAACGCTCGTCCCGCATCACCTTCGCCGACATCGAACTCGACGACGACACCCACGAGGTGTGGAAGGCCGGCAGGCCGGTGTCGCTCTCACCCACCGAGTTCACCCTGCTGCGGTACTTCATGGTCAACGCGGGCACGGTGCTCAGCAAGCCGCGGATCCTCGACCACGTGTGGAGCTACGACTTCGGCGGGGAGGTCGGCGTCGTGGAGTCGTACGTCTCCTACCTCCGCCGCAAGGTCGACACCGGGGACAAGCCGCTGATCCACACCCTGCGCGGGGTCGGGTACGTCATGCGGGAACCCCGCGAGTGAGCCGCATGCGGGCGCTGCCGCTGCGGTTGGCGCTGGTCGCGGCGCTGGTGTCGTTGTCGGGGCTGGGGCTGCTGGCGTCCGGGGTGGCGGTGACGTCCGCGTTGCAGGGTTCGCTCCTCGCCCGCACCGATCAGGATCTGCACACCGCGGCGCAGACGTGGGCCAAGCCCCCCGGTGCCGGCCGCGAGCTGCCGCCGCCGGACGCCCCGAGTTCGAATCGCCCGCCGAGCCCGTTCTATGTGCGGGTCGTCGACCCCGACGGGGTCGAGCGGTTCGTCGTCAACGACGAGTCCACGTCGCCGGCGCTGCCCGGCGAGCCGGCGGGGGAGCCGGTGACCGTGGGTTCCGTCGACGGTTCCGACGTGCGCTGGCGGGTGGTGTCGACCCGCAGCACCGCGGGCATCGTGACCACCGTCGGGGTCACGCTGACCTCGATCGAGGAGACCGTGGATCGGCTCGTCGTGCTGCAGGTCGGCATCGGCGCCGCGGTGCTGCTCGTTCTCGGGGTGGCCGGCTACTTCGTGGTGCGGCGCAGCCTGCGGCCCCTGGTGGAGGTCGAGCGCACCGCCGTGGCGATCGCGGGCGGGGATCTGCACCGGCGGGTTCCCGAACGGGATCCGCGCACCGAGGTCGGCCGGCTGTCGGTGGCGCTGAACGTCATGCTCAGCCAGATCCAGGCGGCGTTCGCGGCGACGGCGTCGTCGGAGGAATCCGCGCGCAGATCCGAGGAGAGGATGCGACGGTTCGTCGCCGACGCCAGCCACGAGCTGCGCACCCCGCTCACCACGATCCGAGGATTCGCCGAGCTCTACCGTCAGGGCGCGAGCAGCGACACCGCGATGCTGATGGACCGCATCGAGAGCGAGTCCCGGCGCATGGGGATCCTCGTCGAGGATCTGCTCATGCTGGCCCGCCTCGACGCGCAGCGGCCGCTCGAGCGGAAGCCGGTGGACCTGCTGGCCCTGGCCGCCGACGCCGTGCACGATGCGCGGGCCGTCGCGCCCGATCGCGTCGTCGGGCTCGAGGTGTTCGACGGTCCCGGTACCCCGGAGGTGTTCGGCGACGACGCGCGGCTGCGGCAGGTCCTCGGCAATCTCGTCACCAACGCCCTCACCCATACCCCGGCCGACGCCCGCATCACCGTACGGGTGGGCACGATCGGATCCGATGCGGTGCTCGAGGTTCTCGACACCGGCCCCGGCCTGAGCGAGGCCGACCGTGCCCGGGTCTTCGAGCGGTTCTATCGCGCCGACACGTCGCGCACCCGATCGTCGGGCGGCAGCGGTCTCGGACTGTCGATCGTCGCGGCGCTGGTGGCGGCCCACGGCGGCCGCGTGGAGGTGGAGTCGGCCGTGGGCGCCGGTTCCACGTTCCGGGTGCTCATCCCGCGGATGCCGGTGGAGTGACGATCCGGCCCTCGGCTACGGTGACGTAACTGACTTTCGAGTAAGGAGACGTCGTGGGACTGTCGGGGACGGCGCAGCGCGCCCTGCACAACGCCTGGGCGCTGTTCGTCGGCGACGGAATCGAACCGCCGCACGCCACCGCGTCGGCCGTCGTCGCCGACGGACCGCACCGTACCCTGCGCCGCTACGGCGAGCCCGACGCGGGTGCCCCCGTCCTGCTCGTGCCCCCGCTCGCCGCGCCCGCACGCTGCTACGACCTGCGGCCCGGGCAGAGCCTCGTGCAGCACCTCGTCGACGCCGGCCGCAGCGTCCACGTCCTCGACTTCGGCACCATGGACCGTTCCGACCGGCATCTCGGCTTCGAGCACTGGGTCGACGACATCGTGCCCGAGGCGATCGCGCGGGTCTCCGAACTGTGCGGCGGCCGCGACGTCGACCTGGGCGCCTGGAGCCTCGGTGGGACCCTGTGCCTGCTCACCGCGGCCGCCCACCCCGGGCTGCCGATCCGCTCGATCACCGCGTTCGGCACGCCGATCGACTACGCGCGCATCCCCTTCCTGGGGCCGGCCCGCCACCTCGGACGCGCCCTGGGCGAGCCCGCCCTCACCGCCGTGACCCACCTGCTCGGCGGCGTGCCCGCCCCGCTGGTGCAGATCGGCTACCGGGCCACCGCCCTCGAACGCGAACTGACCCGGCCGTGGTTCGTCGCCTGCAACCTCGCCGACGCCGACACCCTGGCCCGGATGGAGGCGATCGACCGGTTCCAGGCCGACATGCCCGGCTACCCCGGCAGGCTGTTCCACCAGATGGCGATGCGCATCACGGTCGCGAACGATCTCGCGACGGGCCGGGTCCGCTTCGACGACCGGACGATCGACCTCGCCGACGTCTCCGTGCCCGTGCTCGCACTCGGCGGCAGCGACGACGTGCTCGCGCCCGTCCCTGCGGTCGAGGCGATCCGCCGGGTGCTGCCCGGCTCGCCCCACGTGCGGTTCGAGGTCGTGCCCGGCAGTCACCTCGGGCTGCTCGCCGGCCTCACCGCCCGCGGCACGTCGTGGGCGCACTTCACCGCGTTCCTCGACGACCCGTCGGCGCCGGTGCCGACGGGTCCCGGCGCGTCAGTCGGGGACGTTGTCCGCGTACCCGAGTTCTCGTAGCGCGGCCTTCAGCTTCGCCTGCGCCTCGTCGAGCGACTCCGGCGACGGGTCCTTCTCGGCCTTGCTGATGTCGAAGTCGCCGAGGTCGTACGCCGGGAAGACGTGCAGGTGCAGGTGCGGCACCTCGAGGCCCGCGACGAGCAGGCCCGCGCGCGGCGCGTCGAACGCCGAGCACACCGCCCGGCCCATGATGCGGGCGACGTCGCCGACCTTGCCCCACACGTCGGCGTCGACGCTCTGCCAGTGGTCCACCTCCTGACGCGGCACCACGAGCACGTGGCCCTGGTTCACAGGGTTGATGGTCAGGAAGACAACGACGTCGTCGTCCTGCCACACGAACCGGCCCGGCAGGTCGCCGGCGATGATCATGCTGAACACGGAAGCCATACCGGGGAGAATAGGCGGACCGCCGCGCGCGCCGCCTCTCGTATCCTCGTCGCATGTCGTCGCCGCAGCCGCCCCGGACGGGCCCGCTGCGCGCGCTCGTCGCCGACCTGATCGACCGGCACCTGCGCATCGTCGCGGCGGGGGAGCGGCGCGTGGTCGGGCTCTGCGGCCCACCCGGCGCCGGCAAGAGCACCGCCGCCGACCTGCTCGTCGGCCTCCTCCGCGACGCGGGCATACCCGCCGCGGCCGCGCCGATGGACGGCTTCCACCTGTCGAACCACCGGCTCGACGCCCGCGGCACCCGATCCCGTAAGGGTGCGCCGGAGACGTTCGACGTCGCCGGGTTCGCGGCGCTGCTGCGCCGCATCCGCGACGACCGCACGGAGACCGTCCACGCCCCCGAGTACTCGCGCCGCCTCCACGAACCGATCGCCGCGTTCCACGAGATCACCCCCGAGACCCGCGTCGTCGTCACCGAGGGCAACTACCTGCTCCTCGGCGACGGCGGGTGGGAGCGGATCCGCCCGCTGCTCGACCTCGTCGTCTACCTCGACGCACCGGGCGACGAGCTCGCCGCCCGGCTCATCCGGCGCCATCGGGCCACCGGATCCACCGCCGAGCAGGCCGCCGAGTGGGTCCGCACGGTGGATCTGCCCAACGCGCGCACCGTCGCGCGGACCCGCGACCGCGCCGACCTCGTGTGGTGCCCGGTGGAGGGGAACGACCGAGGCGCGGGAGCGGCCCGCTGGAGCCGCGCGGATGCGTCGGTCCGAGGCCCCGGACCGGTCCCGTAACCTGTGCTGCGTGCGCGTACTCGTTATCGGCTCCGGTGCCCGTGAACATGCCCTCGTCCTGGCCCTGACCCGCGATCCCGGCGTGACGGCCGTGCTGGCAGCCCCCGGCAACGCCGGCATCGGCCGGATCGCCGAGCAGTTCCCGGTCGACGCCGCCTCCGCCGAGGAGGTCGTCGCGCTCGCGAAGGAACAGAACGTCGACCTCGTGGTCATCGGCCCGGAGGTTCCGCTCGTCCTCGGTGTCGCCGACGCCGTCCGCGCCGCGGGCATCGCCTGCTTCGGCCCGTCCGCCGCGGCCGCCCGCATCGAGGGCTCGAAGGCCTTCGCCAAGGACGTCATGCAGACCGCCGGGGTCCGCACCGCGCACAGCGAGGTCGTCGACAATCCGGCCGAGCTCGACGAGAAGCTCGACCGCTTCGGACCCACCTGGGTGGTCAAGGACGACGGGCTCGCCGCCGGCAAGGGCGTCGTCGTCACCACCGACCGGGCCGCCGCCCGCGACCACGCGGCGGAGATCCTCGAGAACGGGCACCCGGTGCTGCTCGAATCGTTCCTCGACGGCCCCGAGGTCTCGCTGTTCTGCCTCGTCGACGGCGAGACCGTGGTGCCGCTGCTGCCCGCGCAGGACCACAAGCGTGTCGGCGACGGCGACACCGGCCCCAACACCGGCGGCATGGGCGCCTACACGCCGCTGCCGTGGCTGCCCGAAGGCATGGTCGACACGATCGTCGAGGACGTCGTCCGGCCCGTCGCCGCCGAGATGGTCCGCCGCGGATGCGGCTTCTCGGGCCTGCTCTACGCGGGCCTGGCCATCGGCAAGGACGGCCCGGCCGTCGTCGAATTCAACTGCCGCTTCGGCGATCCCGAAACCCAAGCCGTGCTCGCCCTGCTCGAGTCGCCGCTCGGGGAGGCGCTGAACGCGGTCGCGACCGGCACCCTGGCCGAGCTGCCGCCGCTGCGCTGGCGCGACGGCGCCGCCGTCACCGTGGTGCTGGCCGCCGAGTACTACCCGGCCAGCCCGCGCACGGGCGACGTCATCACCGGGGCCGACGCCGACGGGGTCCTCCACGCCGGCACCAGGCTCGCCGACGGATCGCTGGTCTCCGCCGGCGGCCGCGTGCTCAGCATCGTCGGCACCGGCGCCGACCTGACCGCCGCCCGCGACGAGGCCTACGCCACGCTCGCCGGCATCAAGCTGCCGGGCGGGCACTTCCGCAAGGACATCGGCCTCGCCGCCGTCGAGGGCCGGATCACCGTCTGACCGTCCCCGGCCGCCGGTCGCCCCCGGGCCCGCGACTACCGTCTGGTGACGTGCGGAGCGAATCGCAGCGATCCCGGATCCAGACCTTCCACGTCATGGACGTGTGGAAGGCCGCCACCGAGCGGCAGCGCACCCACGGCGACGTGCTGAGCCTGGCGGCGGGTCAGCCGTCCACGCCGGCACCCGCCCCGGTGCTGCGCGCCACCCATCGCGCGCTCGACGACGAGCTGCTCGGCTACACCGAGACGTTCGGGATCCTGCCGCTGCGCGCGGCGATCGCGGGCTACCACCGCGACCGCTACGGCATCGACGCCGACGCCGACGACGTGGTCGTCACCACCGGATCCTCCGGGGCGTTCACCCTGCTGTTCCTGGCCGCCTTCGACGTCGGCGACACGGTCGTCGTCGCCCGGCCCGGCTACCCCGCCTACCGCAACACCCTCGCCGCGCTCGGCTGCACGGTCGTCGAGCTGGACTGCGGGCCGCACACCCGCTACCAGCCGACCGTCGAGATGCTCGAGGCCCTCGACGGTCCGATCGCCGGACTCGTCGTCGCCAGCCCCGCCAACCCGACCGGCACCATGATCGAACCGGCCGAGCTGGCCGCGCTGGCCCGCTGGTGCGACGACCACGGCGCGCTGCTCATCTCCGACGAGATCTACCACGGCATCGAGTTCGGAACGCACGGTGCGCCCGCGACGAGCTGCGCGTGGGAGACCTCCCGCGAAGCCGTGGTGATCGGCTCCGTGTCCAAGTACTTCTCGATGACGGGATGGCGGCTCGGCTGGATGCTCGTGCCGGAGGGACTGCGCCCGCCGCTGCAGCGGCTGGCCTCCAACATGACGGTGTGCCCGCCGACGATCTCCCAGTACGCGGCCGTCGACGCGTTCGGCGCGGAGGCCCGGGCCGAACTCGACGGCCACGTCGCGCGGTACGCGGCCAACCGCGAGCTGCTGCTCCGGGGCCTGCCGGAGCTGGGGATCACCGAGCTTGCGCCCGCCGACGGCGCCTTCTACGTCTACGCCGACATCGGTCACCTGCTCCCGGCCGGCGAGAACTCCACCCGCTGGTGCGCCCGGCTGCTGCAGGAGACCGGAGTGGCGCTCGCGCCCGGCGTCGACTTCGACACCGGGCACGGCGACCGGACCGTCCGGCTGTCCTTCGCCGGTTCCACCGCGGACGTGCGGGCGGCGCTGGAACGGCTGCGCGCCTGGTTGCCCACACCGTGACGAAACCCGACAGATAGGTCCTACCTGCGAGTATTCGGGCCGTTTCCCTCAGGCGTGACCACCGGGACTGGCACCATGACAAAGGTGTCGATCGCAGCCACCCCGAAGGGCGAACGGCGCCGCCAGGCGCTCGTCGAGGCGGCGGCCGACCTGATCCTCGAGGGCGGGATCGATGCCGTCCGGCACCGCGCCGTCGCGCACCGCGCCGGACTTCCGCTCGCCTCGACCACCTACTACTTCCATTCCCTCGACGACCTGATCGCGAGCGCGGTGCAGCACAACGGGCGGCGCGAGCTCGACGCGATGCGCTCTCGGGTGCAGTGCGTCCCGCCGAGCGACCGCAGCCCCGAGTCCACCGCGGACCTGATCGTCGACCTGCTCGTCGGCCCCGGCGGGGTCGGCGAGATCGAACGCGAGCGCCTCATCGCCCGCTACGAACGGTGCGTCGCCACCGCCCGGCACCCCGAACTGCGCGACGTCCAGCATGAGTTGCGCGTGCAGATCGATCAGCTGCTCACGGACCTGCTGCAGCGGTGCGGGCGCTCGGTGCACGAGCCGCAGTTGCGGCGGCTCGTCGCGGTCGTCGACGGGGCCGTGCTCGGCGCGCTCGGCGATCTCGAGCCCGATCCGCGGGCCCTCGCGCGGGGCATCCTGCCCGACGTCGTGGAGCGGGTGGCACCGCCTGCCGAACAGGAGGCGTGACGGGGCGCCGTAAACTGATGTCCTGTGAGTCGCATCCCGAACGTTCTTGCCACCCGTTATGCCAGCCCGGACCTGACAGCGCTGTGGTCGCCGGAGCACAAGATCGTGCTCGAGCGCCAGCTGTGGCTGGCGGTCCTCCGGGCGCAGGCGGAACTCGGGATCGACGTCCCGCAGGAGGCCCTGGCCGACTACGAGCGGGTGCTCGAGCAGGTCGACCTCGAGTCGATCGCGGCCCGCGAGCGCGTCACCCGCCACGACGTGAAGGCCCGCATCGAGGAGTTCAACGCCCTCGCCGGCCACGAGCACGTGCACAAGGGCATGACCAGCCGCGACCTCACCGAGAACGTCGAACAGCTGCAGATCCTGCGCTCCCTCGAGCACGTGCACGCCCACGGCGTCGCGATCGCCGCGCGGCTGGCCGACCGCGCCGCCGAGTACTCGGCGCTGGTGATGGCGGGCCGGTCGCACAACGTCGCCGCGCAGGCCACCACCCTCGGCAAGCGGTTCGCGTCCGCCGCCGACGAGCTGCTCATCGCGCTCACCCGGTTGCGCGAGCTGATCGCCCGGTACCCGCTGCGCGGCATCAAGGGCCCCATGGGCACCGCGCAGGACATGCTGGACCTGCTCGGCGGCGACGCCGACAAGCTCGCGCGTCTCGAGGCGACGGTCGCCGAGCACCTCGGGTTCGCGAACGTGCTCACCAGCGTCGGTCAGGTCTATCCGCGCTCGCTGGACCACGACGTGCTCTCCGCGCTCGTGCAGGTCGCGGCCGGGCCGTCGTCGTTCGCGCACACCGTCCGCCTGATGGCCGGGCACGAGCTCGTCACCGAGGGCTTCCAGCCGGGCCAGGTCGGCTCGTCCGCGATGCCGCACAAGATGAACACCCGTTCCTGCGAGCGTGTCAACGGCCTGCAGGTGGTGCTGCGCGGGTATGCGTCGATGGCCGCCGAGCTCGCCGGCGCGCAGTGGAACGAGGGCGACGTGTTCTGCTCGGTCGTGCGGCGCGTCGCACTGCCCGACGCCTTCTTCGCCCTCGACGGCCTGATGGAGACGTTCCTGACGGTCCTCGCCGAGTTCGGCGCGTACCCGGCGGTGATCGAGAAGGAGCTCAACCGCTACCTGCCGTTCCTGGCCACCACCAAGGTGCTCATGGCGGCGGTGCGTGCGGGCGTGGGCCGCGAGACGGCCCACGAGGTCATCAAGGAGCATGCGGTCGCCGTGGCGCTGGCGATGC
>NZ_PCZU01000187.1:25148-27031 GCF_002887785.1 Rhodococcus sp. ENV425 | reverse complement strand
CGGCTCTCGACGCCGCGCTGGCCGACCGGTCGGCGTTCGTCGGGGCCGCGGAGGCGCAGGTCGCCACCGTCGTTGCGGCGGTGCAGGACCTCGTCGAGCAGTACCCGGACGCCGCGAAGTACACGCCGGCGCCGATCCTGTAGGGATCGTCCGGAACGGGCTGCCGGGGGATTTGTCAGATGGGGGTAGCCGAAGTGCAGGGGAGAAGATGTTGGCTGGGAAGCCGGGTAATGCCGTACGAATTCGGGATGCGGTGCGGACACGAGCCGCGCTGCTCGACGCCGCGACGGAGGTCTTCCTCCGCGACGGATACGCCGCGGCGGCGACCGAGGAGATCGTCGCCGTCGCGGGCGTGACCCGCGGGGCGCTCTACCACCACTTCGCGAACAAGCGGGACCTGTTCCGCGGCGTCGTGGAACGGATGCAGGTGGAGACCGAGGAGACGCTCGCGGCGATCGAGGGGAACGATCCGTGGGACTCGTTCACCGCGGCGGTGCTCGCCTCGCTCGACGTCGTGTACGACCCGGCGATCCGCCGATTGCTGCTCATCGAGGCTCCCGCGGTGCTGGGCTGGGCGGAGGTGCGGGAGGGGCACCGCAAGAACACCATCATGATCACCGAGCGCGCGCTGCGGGCCATCGCGCGGCGCAGCGGTGAGCCGGCCCCGCAGTCGTCGGCGCTGGCGCACATGATCGTCGCGGCCGTGGAGGAGGCCATGCTCTACCTCGCCCACAGCGACGACCCGGTCCGCGAACGGCCGGAGGTGCAGGCGCAGCTGCTGCAGCTCCTCGAGGGCGTCCGGCGGCCGGCACCCGTCCAGGAGAGTGCGTGAGCGACTGCGTGTTCTGCGCGATCGTCGCCGGCACCGCGCCGGCGAGCATCGTGCTGGACGAACCGGACGTGTTGGCGTTCATGGACATTCGCCCGTTCACACCGGGACACCTGCTGGTGATCCCGAAGCGTCACGCGTCCGGTCTCGCGCACCTCGATCCGCAGGACGGCGCGCGGGTGTTCGACGCGGGCCGGCGCATCGCCACCGCACTGCGCGCGAGTTCGCTCCCGATCGAGGGGGTCAACCTCTTCCTGGCCGACGGCGTCGCCGCCGGCCAGGAGGTGTTCCACGTGCACCTGCACGTCGTTCCGCGGCGTCGCGGCGACGGGTTCGGGCTGCGGGCGGTGCCGCGCACCCCGAACCGCACCGTGCTCGACGGGACCGCCGAGACGATCCGCGCGGCGCTGAGTGTGGGTTCCGATTGAGGCCGGGTGAATCCTCCGGACTCACCCGGCCAGATCGTCCGGGCCCACTTCGTCGTCACGCCACGCCGACGCGCTGACGCCCTGGCCCGACCGCAGCCACAGGATGCCAACGGTCAGGGTCGAGGCGAGCGAGCCGACGAGGACGACAGCGCGGCCGGAACGTCCGCGCCTGCGGAGCCGGCTCACCGGGGAACGGGAGGAATCGGTCACCGCACCATCCTCCCTCATCCCTGATGCGGCGGACATGTGCCCGATGGGCGCCTGCCCCGGCCGGCGACTGCATTGCCCTCGTCTCCCGGGCGCGGGAGACTGTCTGTGGACGGCGACCCGGCGAGTCGCAGGCGTTCGAGGAGGCGGTCGTGGAGTTGCAGATCGTGGCGGTCGACGAGTCGGACGACATGAACCTCGTCGGGAGATCGCCGGGATGATCGACGGGCGGCCGCCTGCCCGCGTGGAGTCGAGTTCCGACGTCGCCGACCGTAAAGCCCTGCTGCGCACGATCGGCTACAAGCTGTGAGCGGCCCCGTGCCGGACCGTCGGTAACCGGGTGCCGAGCCCGCGCGAGAGGAGACGACCGTGTCCGCTCGAAAGTCCGTACATCCGGGGATTCACGGATACGCGCGCAG